>NZ_JBHRRZ010000014.1:0-176397 GCF_042643265.1 Virgibacillus sediminis
AATATATTTATTATTACAATAACCAACGTATTAAAGGAAGATTGATCGGCATGAGCCCACTTCAATACCGACTTCATACCGATCTAATCGTTGCCTAATAAAACTCCAACTATTGGGGGTCACACCAAAAGCGAAGTATATTCCCTCAGCGCCATTACACAAGATTTCTAGCTAGTTCGGCTTTTTATTTTAATAAAACAATTTTGTCCCAACCTCTTACTAATTTTTTTGTAATTATACCTTGAAATTCTGGGTGATAGGTGATATATTAAATATTGTCGTTTTGAGAAACATATACATATTATTTGTTCAAAAAAAGACAACAAAAAATTATTGACGAATTTCCACGATTATGGTAAGATGATTCTTGTGCTGTTAATCAGACATTCTTATGAATCCACAGTAGCTCAGTGGTAGAGCTATCGGCTGTTAACCGATCGGTCGCAGGTTCGAATCCTGCCTGTGGAGCCATGTGGCGGTGTAGCTCAGCTGGCGAGAGCGTACGGTTCATACCCGTGAGGTCGGGGGTTCGATCCCCTCCGCCGCTACCATTTATATTTACTATTACATAATATGGCGGTCGTGGCGAAGTGGTTAACGCACCGGATTGTGGCTCCGGCATTCGTGGGTTCGATTCCCACCGGTCGCCCCATTATAAGACGGACCCTTAGCTCAGTTGGTTAGAGCTATCGGCTCATAACCGATCGGTCGCAGGTTCGAGTCCTGCAGGGTCCACCATATTGTTTCGGAGGAATACCCAAGTCTGGCTGAAGGGATCGGTCTTGAAAACCGACAGGGGTGTCAAAGCCCGCGAGGGTTCGAATCCCTCTTCCTCCTCCATTACATAATCGGCTCGGTAGCTCAGTCGGTAGAGCAACGGACTGAAAATCCGTGTGTCGGCGGTTCGATTCCGTCCCGAGCCATCCTATAAAAAAAGCATGCGAAAGCTTGCTTTTTTTTGCCTTGAAAATTCATTCTCCATAAATAGATAGAATTATGCATAAGATTTGCATCTAAAAAGTACCTCTGATATTCTCTAAATTAAAGGGTGAATTTTCAATCCTTTACTAATCGATTAGAGGAGGAACATGAAATGGCAAAATTCGAATTACCAGAACTACCTTATGCATATGATGCACTGGAACCAACAATTGACAAAGAGACCATGAATATTCACCACACGAAGCATCATAATACTTATGTAACTAAGTTAAACGCTGCATTGGAAGGACATTCTGATCTCCAGGAAAAATCCTTAGAGGATCTGCTGAGCAATCTGGATGCAGTACCAGAGAGTGCACGTACGGCTGTCCGTAATAATGGTGGCGGACACGCAAACCATAGCTTGTTCTGGAAAGTTTTATCACCGAACGGCGGCGGTGAGCCATCTGGAGAACTTGCCGAGAAAATCAATTCAAAGTTCGGCAGCTTCGACAAGTTTAAAGAAGAATTCGGTAATGCAGCAGCAGGCCGCTTCGGTTCCGGCTGGGCATGGCTGGTAGTAAATAATAGGGAATTGGAAGTTACAAGTACACCTAATCAGGACACACCGATTATGGAAGGGAAAACTCCAATCCTCGGTCTGGATGTATGGGAGCATGCATACTACCTCAAATATCAGAACAAGCGTCCTGAATACATCTCTGCCTTCTGGAACGTTGTAAACTGGGAGCAGGTTGAAAAGAATTATAATGAAGCTAAATAATTGATACAAACGAAACACGGGCCTTGCCCGTGTTTCGTTTGTTTACATAGCCTTTGCATATCTGATACTCATTTGCCAACACTAATAGTGATGACAAAGGAGTATTCAGCCATGCAAAAGAAACTAAATTTCCTTCACGAAAAAATGGATATTACCAGAGACTTGCTGCTTCTCCTATTAATTGGCGGCTTATACTCGCTCGGGATTTTTCTTTCTAACACCTTCGTAAATATTTACTTATGGAAACAATCCGGCGATTATATAACCATCGCGATGTATAACCTTGGGATTGTCCTATTCCAGCCTGCAACTTTTATACTCGCAGGCAAAATGGCTAAGAAGGTAGACAGAGTGATCGTCTTACGGCTAGGGGTAATTTTTTTGTCCCTTTTCTTTTTAAGTGTTTTGATTATAGGCGAGAATGCCTCTACTTTTAACTTTATGCTGGGAAGCCTGCTTGGCATTGGTTATGGATTTTACTGGCTGGCATTCAATGTGCTCACGTTTGAGATTACAGAGCCGGAAACGAGGGACTTTTTTAATGGTTTCCTTGGTGTGCTGCAATCTTTCGGAGGGATGATTGGTCCGATTCTAGCCGGTACGATTATTGCCAAATTGCCTGAAAATCTGGGGTATACGACAATCTTCGCCATTTCCTTTGCTTTATTTATCCTTGCGGTTGCTTCGAGTTTCTTCTTGGCACGCAGAAGAGCAGAAGGAAGTTTCCACTTCCGTCGTATTCTGGAAGAGAGGCATCACAATAGGAACTGGAAAAGGATTCTGCATGCACACTTGGCTCAGGGATTAAGGGAAGGAATCTTCCTATTTGTCATTTCCATATGGGTATATGTGGTGACACAGAGCGAGTTTGCCCTGGGTACATTCAACCTGTTCCTTTCTGGCCTGTCCTTGGTATTTTATTTTGTAGCCACTAAATTCATTAAACCTCATTTAAGGAAGAAAGCTATATTGACTGGGGCATTAATTTTATATTTTTCCATTTTTGTCATCCTGTTCAATATCAGCTATCTCCATTTGCTATTTTATGCAGTATTGATCGGGATAGCATATCCGATTATCAATGTACCATATGCATCGATGACATACGATGTCATTGGAAAGGGGTGGAGAGCTAAGGATCTCCGCGTAGAATATATCGTAGTCCGGGAACTTTTCATGAATGTGGGAAGGGTAATTTCCATCGTGGTATTTCTCATCAGTGTTTCACTCTTTCCGGCTGACCGGGCGATCCCAGTTTTATTGATTATATTCGGAACTGGCCATCTGTTTGTTTATTTGTTTGTCAAAGATATTTATCTGACATCACCAGGTAAGAAGGAGGTATTGGTTAAAGATCAAATGACAGATGAAAAAAACCGCTGACCATATTAGAATTTGATGCTGAACATGATATAATGTTTGTGGGAGCATCAGGAAATTTCGTATGGGGGAGAATATATGGCCAGAGAGAAAAAGAGAAAGAGAGCACAGCTTCCCGTCCGATTGAATATACTGTTTTTCATTGTTTTTTTATTGTTCTCAGTACTGATTCTTCAGCTTGGGGTTGTACAGATACTGAACGGTGAAGAGTTCCAGGAGGAGATTGACCGCACCATCCAGGATACCACCAAAATACCTGTCCCTCGTGGCAAAATCTATGACCGTAACCACAAGCCGGTGGTGGATAATGAACCCGTCTATTCGATCACCTATACACCTCCAAAGGGTGTACAGGCAGAAGACCGGCTAGAGGTGGCAGAATCATTGGCTGAACTGATCAGTATGGAAACCAAGACTTTAACCGAGCGCAATAAAAAAGAGTATTGGTACTTGTTGAATAAAGAAGAAGCGGAGAGCCGGGTATCGGACGAAGAAGCGGCGGATATGAGCAACGCGGAATACTACAATACCGTATTGGATAGAATTACGGAGGAGGAAATCAGCGGTTTTTCTGAACAAGAGAAGGAAGTCATAGCAATTAAAAACGAGTTGGATAAAGCTTACTCATTAACACCGCAGATTGTTAAGAATGATGGGGTCACAGCAGAGGAATATGCGAGGGTTGCCGAAAACTTGGATAAACTGCCCGGAATCAATGCAACAACAGATTGGGAAAGACAGTACCCATACGGCAGCACCTTCAATTCTCTGCTTGGATCCATCACCACCCGACAGCAAGGCATTCCTGCAGAAAATGAAGACTATTATATGACCAGAGGATACAGCAGGAACGACCGGGTTGGCAAGAGCGGGTTGGAAGAACAGTATGAAGATGTCCTTCGCGGCCGAAAAGAGCAGATACAGTACACTACAGATAAAAGCGGCAGGCTAATTGACACGGAAACCGTTGTCGAAGGACAAAGAGGGAAAGATCTCGTCCTTACGATTGATATGGAATTCCAGGAAAAAGTGGACACTATTGTTCAGGAGGAATTGTTGACAGCCATCAAAAAGCATCCGACCATGAATAGGCATATGGATGATGCGTTGGCAGTAGTAATGGACCCGCAGACCGGGGAACTGCTTGCTGTGTCCGGTCAGACTTATGACAGGGAAGAAAATGAATTTGTTAATACTGCACATAAAACTTTATACGATGCTCATGTGCCAGGTTCTGTGGTTAAAGGTGCAACGATCCTTTCTGGACTTGAGTCAGGCGTGATCAAACCGGGGGAATATATCCATGATTCACCAATCAGAATAGGCAACGACCCTCCAAAAGGTTCGTGGTCATCCAACTTGGGGACGTTGGATGATATTGGTGCTCTGCGGAGATCTTCCAACGTCTACATGTTTTATATTGCTTTACGGATGGGAGGAGAGTATCGATACCCATTTCCAAATGGTTCAAGCACTTCATTTGATACAGGCGCATGGCAGGAAATGAGAAACTATTTCCGTCAGTTTGGCTTAGGAACAGATACAGGTATAGACTACCCATATGAAGCAACTGGGCTGCAAGGGAGCAGCGAAAACAGACCTGGTAACTTTATGGACTATGCTATTGGACAGTATGACACCTATACAACAATGCAGCTGGCCCAATATGTTTCAACGATAGCCAATGACGGCTATCGGGTGAGACCCCACTTCGTCAAAGGAATTCATGAACCGATTCCTTCACTGGACAAAGTTGGCCCTCTGTATAAGAGCATTAATACAGACGTGCTCAACCGGGTAGAAATGGATCAGAGTTATATTGACCGGGTTCAGGAAGGGTTTCGCCAGGTCTTCCAATCTCCAGGAGGGACCGGTTACAGCTACTTTGGTGATAAAAGTTATAATCCTGCCGGAAAAACAGGAACTGCAGAAAATGAATTTTATGAGGACGGGCAACAGATTTACACGGAAAATTTAAGTCTTGTCGGTTATGCTCCGTTTGATGAGCCTGAAATTGCCTTTGCTGTAATCGTTCCGAGAACAGGGGATACTAATAACCAACATCCAATTAATCACCTCATCGGGGAACGGATTTTAGATACTTATTTTGAGTTAAAGGGGGAAAGGGATGAAGAGGCAGCAGAGTAAGTAGCAGCCAGTGTTCCTTTTTTGCAAAAAACCCATGGTATGTATGACTGTTAAACTAGCCAATTTTTTAAATTGCATTCCATCTTTCTTCCCAAATCGAGGGGGAAGTGACTGATTCCATATTAGTAGAAAAACGGCCCGGTTTAGGGAATTCCTAAACCGGGCCGTTTTTATGATCACTTTCTTCTATGCTCCATGTAAGCAATTTTTTTAGNAAAGTGGGAATTGGCCAATTTGAATATAAGGGCTGAAATCATGCTTGTTCAAATATTGATTGAATTCCTTGGAATCCTCCACAATGCCTTCATCTTCCAGCTTAGAGCTGATATCGGAGGATGTCATGCCGGGTTCTATTACTAGGGTAAATGTATCATTCGATGTTTTTTCGACCTCTCTTGTATCGGAGGTTTCTTCCGTCTTTTTCTTTTCCTTATCCGCCTCGTCTTTCTCTTTCTCTTTTTCCTGTTCCTTCAGATCGGAATCATTTTGATCGACTGTAGAGCCGGCAGTCTGTGCCGTACGATCCTTTTGAACAGAGTAAGATATGTACTCGGATTCAGTAAGTACATGATACCCTTCTTTTTCTACGATGGAAATCAATTCGTCTATGGAAGCCGATTCAACAGGCTCCTCGGATGCAGGGAAAAAATAAATCCCTGCCAGCATTGTTAATCCTGCTGTGAATAAACCGATAGCAAATGCTTGTATTGGCTGTTTCATTTTTATCTCCCTGTCTGTCTGATTTAAGAATGGAACCTGTCCTGTGTTTCATTGGTCAGTTCCTGTGGAAGCAACTCTTCTTCCAGTACTTTCAATTTTTTCTTCATTAAATAATTATCTTGCATCGTGGTGAGTGTAAGCTGTTCCAGTTGGCTCTCCATTTCCTTGAAACGGTCGTTCATGAAAAACGACATTACGAATAGGACCACGGCAACTGCAATGATGGCAATAACAGCATATAACATTCGGATACCTCCTATCCATTTTCTTTGTTGTTAAAGTTTTTCCCCAATAATAGTTATATCATAGAAGGGGCCGACAAGAAACAACAACTTTTTAATATAAAAACTTGATACTTATCCAAACATTTGATATTATAATTAAGTCTGAAATGAAAAATTCGCTCATAATGAAGCAGTTTTTTAAAGTCGGGAGGGAAAATCATGCGCGTAAACATTACTTTAGCTTGTACCGAAACAGGAGAACGCAATTACATTACAACAAAAAACAAACGTACTAATCCTGAGCGTATCGAGCTTATGAAATATTGTCCACGTTTGAAAAAACACACTTTGCACCGTGAAACTAAATAAGTTGACTCAAAACTCTTATCATATAAATGATAGGAGTTTTATTTTTATGACTTAGATCGAAAACCGAAAAGGGTGAATTGATATGGATAAGCATCTTTTAAGACGAAGAGCAGTTGATATGCTGAAAGATATTCCTGCCCATCAAAGGAAAGAAACAGAAAGGAAGATGGTCGACCGGCTACTTGAGTCAGTGTTGTGGTCACACGCTTCTACTGTCGGTGTGACAGTTTCCCAGGGCATTGAGTGGAATACTAAGCCGATTATCGAAGCAGCATGGCAATTGGGAAAGATGGTATATGTACCGAAATGCATACCGGCAGGAAGAGTAATGACATTTTACCAGTTGGATCATTTCGACCAGCTAGAACTTGGAGCACATGGGCTTTTGGAGCCAGTTCCTGATGAATCTCGGGAAATTAAGAAAGATGGTATCGAATTATTGATTGTTCCCGGCATACTTTTCGATCAAGAGGGCTATCGAATTGGTTTTGGTGGTGGTTATTATGATCGGTTTTTGATCGACTATCCAAACCGTACCGTCTCCATTGTAAGTGAAAAACAGATGATCTCCCACTTGCCGAAAGAGTCATTTGATATTCCTGTACAATATCTCGTTACAGAAAAGGAAATAGTCTTTACCGGCTAATCATGTATATTTTTAAATTCTGCGATAAAAATAAGAGTATGATTCAGCAGAAAAGGGTGTCTACTTATGAGGGTTCTTATTTTTATAATCAGTGTAGCAGCTGCCTTGGCTATGTTATTTCGATGGCGCTACCGAATTATGAACACGATACTCGCCGTGGGTATCCTGCGCAAGCTGGTAGTTTCCTTATCCATGAGTGTCCCTGGGGTGAAGGAAAAAATGATTTCTGGGATGTTCCGTTCCCAATAATCGAATAAAAATGTAAAAGAAGCTGTGTTGGACAGCTTCTTTTTTATGGCTAGGAGAAGAAAAAAATCGGATGTCCAAGAAAGCATATGGATAGCTTCTTTGATATGATTAATGCGAGGGAGGAATCCAATGATACTGGAAGAAAAATATAAGCTGTATCAAATTGCATATCATCTGCTTAAGGCTGATTATAATATTTTGTATATGGATGAAAGTAGAGAGGAGATATGGCTTGAGAAGCCGAGTGGCAATATTTCTATCGTGGTTCGCCTGATCCGTAAAGGTTTCGGATGGAATAAGCATATGAAGGAAGATATTGAAAAAACGGCTCAACAAATGAAGCGGTTCAAACGTATCTTTTTGGGTAATAAAGTAGAAATACATAATGTGTATATCAGTACATACCAGCCGGCGGATGAATGGGATCAGTTAAAGAGACCCTTGAATTTGGAAGATAGAAAATTAGCGGACATGCATGTTTATTACCTCGATCAAGCAAGTAGTAGGGAAGAGGAGGCGAGGTTTCTCTCGGCGGCAAGAGTTCATCCATTGAACCACTCGGATCCGCTGGCGATAAGTGAAAAGGTGAAGAGGCTTCAATTTTATCTCAACTATTTGACAGATACACTGAATACAAAGCAGAAAGAGATCGAAAAATTGTTCTCTTATGGAAGGCCTGTTTTTACCTATTTGTTATTAAGCATAAATATTATCATTTATATGATCATGGAGTATTACGGAGACACTACTTCGATAGATGATTTGGTGAAGTTCGGGGCAAAGTATAACCCTGCCATTATCGAAGGGGAATGGTGGAGGATTCTCACTTCTATGTTCCTGCATATCGGCTTTCTTCATCTATTGATGAACATGCTTGCAGTTTATTATATTGGTTCCTTGACAGAGAAAATCTATGGAAGCTTCAGATTTCTGATTATTTACATCCTCGCCGGAATAGGTGGCGGTTTAGCGAGCTTTGCCTTTACGGTAAATGTTTCAGCAGGAGCTTCAGGTGCTTTATTTGGCCTGTTTGGAGCACTTTTGTTTTTTGGTCTGGTTCATAAAAGAATCTTTTTCCAAACAATAGGTATGAATATTATTATCTTAGTTGGTATAAATATTGTTTTTGGCCTTGCGGTACCACAGATCGACAACGGGGCCCATATTGGCGGACTCGTTGCGGGCTTCATTGCTGCAGGCATTGTTCATCTGCCAAGAAGGGGGAATTCAATTATTCAAATTCTTGCCCTGTCTGTTTATCTGCTTTCGCTAACAGTGCTGGTTGTTTACGGGACCGAGCATAATTTAAATAGGCAGTCATACCAGCTTCTGCGGGTAGAGGAAGCCCTGATGGAGGGAAATTATGAAGCGGTTGTTGATATTACAACTGACGCATTGGAAATTGACGGAGACCTTGATGGCCTTCTTTTGTTTCAACGTTCATATGCCTACATCGAAACGGGACAAATAGACCTGGCAAAGGAAGATTTGGAAAAAAGTATAGAAGCGAAGGATCCTTTGCCAGAAGCCTATTATAACCTTGCACTAATTTATAATGAAGAGGGAAATATGGAGAAAGCGGAGGAGATGGCTGCCGAGGCATATAAACTCCGGCCAGACAACGAGGATTTTGCCGATTTGTATAAGAGGCTTAAAGAAGAAAATGCCCATAGGTAAATAATATAATATACGAAGTCATTCTGACAACTGTATAAAATGCATGAAGCGGTAAAAACTAATTCCATAACTCTAAAAAGGCACGGGTGAGTATATGGAGAAGGAAAAAAAGGAAATTCTCGGCTCTTTCCAGCAAAATGTTGCATATATGAAGGAACGGCTGGCAGTAGATAAGAGCTTTGACATCATCCAATTGGACCTGGAATACGCAGGAAGAAAGATGGCTTTATTTGTGATAGATGGATTTGCCAAGGACGATATCCTGCATTTATTAATGAAATTTTTGTCCAAGCTTGAACCTGAAGACATTGAGCCTGATCCGCTAACCAAGCTGTTAAGGACATACCTGCCATATATCGAAATTGATCAAAGCGACGATTTAAATGAAGCATGTGATCTTGTTCTCGGCGGTCCTGCTGCTCTTGTTGTTGAAGGATTAGATAAAATCATTATGATTGATGCCCGCACCTATCCGGTCAGATCGGTCGATGAACCTGACTTGGAAAGGGTCGTCAGGGGGCCGAGGGACGGCTTTGTCGAAACGATTGTATTTAATACGTCCCTTGTAAGGCGCAGGGTGCGGGACCGCTCTTTGAGGATGGAGTATATGCAGATTGGTCGAAGATCGTTGACTGATATTTGTATCTGTTATTTAGATGATATTGCTGATAATCAGCGCGTGGAGGAGCTGAAAGATACACTAAAGCAAATAGACACGGATGGACTGCCAATGGCTGAAAAGACCATCGAAGAGTATATCAGCGGAAGGCATTGGAATCCCTATCCGACCGTCCGTTATACTGAACGGCCGGATACAGCTTCTGCGCATCTATACGAGGGTCATGTGCTGGTGATGATTGATGGCTCCCCAAGTGTGATGATCACTCCAGCCACTTACTGGCATCATCTGCAGCATGCAGAGGAATACAGACAGAAGCCGTTGGTTGGTGCTTACTTGCGGTTTGTCCGATTTGTGGCAGTATTGGCGGCCATATTTATCCTGCCGCTCTACTATCTGTTTTCAATGGAATCGGGTTTGCTGCCAACTGGAATGGAATTTATCGGTCCTAATCAGATGGGGGTCATCCCCCTGCTTCTCCAATTTTTAATTGCTGAAATCGGAATTGATATGCTTAGAATGGCCGCCATTCATACGCCTTCTTCATTGGCAACCGCACTAGGACTCGTTGCAGCAATAATGATCGGACAAATTTCGGTAGAAGTGGGCTGGTTTTCTAATGAAGTTGTCCTTTATTTGGCATTGGCTGCTATAGGCTCCTACGCCACACCAAGTTATGAAATGAGCTTGGCCAATCGATTAGTGCGGATATTTCTATTGCTTTCGGCTGCGGCCTTCGGGGTGGTTGGTTATGTGGCTGGTATTACCCTATGGCTGCTGTACATTACACGGATGGAAACTTTTCGAGTAGCTTACTTCTGGCCGTTTCTTCCATTTTCATACAGGGCATTCAGGGACATATTCATCCGGACTCCGATTCCCCTGCAGAGCAGAAGGCCTGCCTTTCTTAATCCAAAGGATCCAGACCGTTAATGGACGGTCTGGTTTTTTAATGCTATAATATTTTATTCCTTATTGTAATATATTTTGATATAATGGAGTTTGGTGCGGAAATGAAAACAATGGTGGAAGTAAGACAGTTGCTAAGGAAATATGGTGCATTCATCTATACTGGCGATCGTTTGGGAGATCTTCAATTGATGGAGATGGAGTTGGATGAACTGCATCAGTGGCTGTTTATTTCAAAAACTGACTATTTGCAGGCAAAGCTTGTAATTAAAAGAGAAATATCGCAGATAAATGAACAGAATTAGAGGGGTGTATCTGATGACCAAGCAAATTGTAGGCATTGATATCGGGGGAACAACTGTCAAAATCGGTTTGATCAGTCCAGATGGAGAAATATTGAAGAAATGGGAAATCCCGACAGATACATCCGGTGGCGGTGAACGCATTGTAGGTGACATATGGCAATCCCTCCGCAGCCAATTGGCGGATGAGCAATTAAATCAGGAAGATATACTGGGACTCGGCGTAGGAGCTCCCGGCTTCATTGACGGCGAAACAGGTTTTGTATATGAAGCTGTAAATATTGGATGGGAAGACTTTGACCTAGCGGGACAGTTGAAAGAGGAATCAGGCCTCCCAGTCTTCGTGCAAAATGACGCTAATATCGCCGTATTGGGGGAGAATTGGAAAGGTGCCGGAAACCAGGCCCAAAATGTAATTGCCATTACCCTGGGGACAGGGGTCGGCGGCGGTATCATTGCCAACGGGGAAATTGTTGATGGCGAGAATGGAATGGCAGGGGAAATCGGTCATTATACTATCGACCCGTATGGCCATTTATGTAATTGCGGCCGTAGAGGTTGTTTGGAAACCATTGTGTCTGCAACCGGCATGGTTCGGCAGGCGGTGGAACAAGCAGGTCAAGATCCAGAAGGAAAACTGGCTCTGCTTCAAAGGGAAAATGGAAATCTTTCAGCTAAGGATATTGCTGATTTGGCTGCCGAGGGAGATACAGCAAGCATAGGTATTATCAGGCAGAATGCAGCGATACTGGGCAGGGTGATTTCCAATTTGGGTACGGTTATCAATCCATCCAAAGTACTGATCGGCGGTGGAGTATCCAAGGCAGGGGATTTGCTCATCGGTGAAATTGCAACTGCGTTCCGCCGGTATGCATTGAAACGGGTAAGTGATATATGCGAAGTGAAACAGGCCCGGCTTGGCAATGATGCAGGAATTATCGGGGGAGCTTTTCTTGTTAAGCAGAAACTGCTTAACGTTGAATTTGATAATCCTTCAGTATAATGATATATTATCTTTCAAGGATTACAATCTATTAAACTTAAAATATATGGTTTTTAAGTTCATCGCAAAATGGGTAAATAAATAAATGGTTTTGGTGAATGTCGCTTATTTCGGCCAATTAGGGGTATAAAACATGCCCAAAATAATATCAATAATAGCATGGAGACAACGGACTTCTATAGGCAAGGAAGGTTTGAGGAGGAGGAAATTATATGAAATCGAAACGACCAAGCATTCCGTTGTATATTATAGCGGCATTGCTGTTTGGATTAAAAACCTATATTGTGTACCGGTTTTTATTCAATATCGGACTTGAAAATTCCATGCAGGAGTTCATTCTGCTGATTAACCCCTTTGTCACGGCATTTTTACTCTTTGCCATAAGTGTATGGTTCAATAAACAGTCTCGTCAGATGAAATTTATCCGTTATGGAGCTCTTGTCGCGACCCTAGTTGTATTTGCGAATGTTGTTTTCTATAGGCAGTTTACTGATTTTATTACCATCCCACAATTATTCATGGGAAGTAACATGGCTGATCTTGGCTCAAGCATTTTTACGTTGATCATGCCATATGATATTCTGCTTTTTGCGGATGTAGCGCTTATATGGTATCTCAGTAAGAAGAATGAGAATGCCATGTCTGTAAATTACGCAAAAAGCGGAAAAGTCTTTGCCATGGCTATGTCGCTCGTGTTGCTGGCAGGTAACTTCTTTTTGGCTGAAATGGAAAGGCCGCAGCTGTTCACGCGTGGTTTTGACCGTGAATATTTAGTGAAAAATATCGGCCTGTTCAACTTTCATATCTACGATATTATCGTACAGTCTAAAACGGAGTCTCAACGGGTGTTCGCTGATGGCAATGAATTGCCGGAAATCCAAGAGTTCATTGATGAGAATGTAAAAGTGGAGGAAGGTAAGTCTGAGTTGTTCGGGGTTGCAGAAGGGAAAAATGTGATTTTTATCAATGCAGAATCCCTTCAGGAATTCGTGATTGGCAATACACTGCATGGGGAGGAAATCACACCTTTCCTAAACAGCTTGATAAAAGACGATGATACGTATTACTTTGAAAACTTTTATGAGCAGACAGGACAGGGGAATACGTCCGACTCAGAATTCTTAGTAGAAAATTCTCTGCATCCGCTATCCAGAGGAGCGGTGTTCTTCACCCATGGAGGAAATGATTATCATGCACTCCCTGGGATTCTTGAAGAGAAAGGGTACACCTCCTCTGTTCTGCATGCCAACAACAAAAGCTTTTGGAACAGAGAGCAAATGTATAACAGCATGGAATTTGACCACTTCTACGGGGAAGAGTCCTATGAAGTGACTGAGGAAAACTCTTTTGGGTGGGGGCTGCTGGATAAGCCGTTCTTTGAGCAGTCCATGAAGTATCTGGAATCAATGGAACAGCCATTTTATTCCAAGTTCATTACACTTACCAATCATTTTCCATTTGATATGCCGGATGATGAAACTACATTGGAGCCATATGATTCCAATTCCAATACGTTGAATAAGTTCTTTCCTGCTGTCCGGTATATGGATGAAGCGATTGAAGAGTTCTTCGGGCATTTAAAGGAAACTGGACTTTATGAGGATTCTGTTATTGTGATTATGGGTGACCATATTGGAATCAGTGCCAATCACAACAAGGCAATGGCACAATACTTGGATAAAGAAACAATTACGCCATATGATCAAGTTCAGCTTCAGCGTGTACCACTGTTTATTCATATCCCTGGACACGGGGAAGGTGAGGTGGTCTCTAAAGTCTCTGGACAGATTGATATGAAACCAACGTTGATGAGCCTTTTGGGTATTGAGGAAGACCCAAATGAGATTCGTTTTGGCAATGACCTATTTGCAGAAGAGAGAAAGGGTTATGTAGCATTACGAAATGGCGACTTTGTCAGCGAAGATTATATTTCTACGGCAGGAGTCTGTTATGATAGAGAAACAGGCGAAGAAATTGAAACTGATAAAGGGGATGCTGATGAATCAGCAGAATCTTCCTCAGGAAATGAAGGCCCATGTACTTCTATACAGGAAAAAGTGGAAAAGGAACTAGCGTATTCCGATAACCTAGTTTACGGAGACTTATTCCGTTTCATTGATTTTAAAACTGAAGATGGAGACGAGTAACAAACTGCCTCAGCTGTAGCTGAGGCAGTTTGTTTTGAACATAAGAAAAGGCTGACTTGGACAACAAGTCAGCCTTCGTTCATTTTATTATGTTGGTCATGACCCCGATATCTCTGAAATAAGGGTGGCAATCGCAAAGAAACCGAATGCGAGTGCAGTAATCGCCGAGAATCCAAGAGCAAAAAGATTTTTGAACTTGAGCTGACGGATTACGGATACTACAGCTAGTAGAGCCACCAATAAAAATATAATTGCCAATACTGAATGCATGTCTTTTCCTCCTTACACACTTCCTAAAGGTTTTCCTTGGTATAGGAATGTCAGTTGTATTATTATGTAATCAGACGGTTATGTTTCTTATTTTATATTATTGTACGGCATTTGTCGAGATATAACCATGGTTTTATGAACTCAGGTCAATCCGACACCCATTTGTAAACGAGGACATCCACCTCCGCTTTCCCTTTGGATCCATAATTCAACATCGGCTTGGAATCTGTTTAGGAATAAGTGTCCGGAGATCCCATCAAAGGGCTTAGCCTGTCATTCGGATTAAAAGATTCCAATCTGATGATCTCGTACAGCTATTAGAAACAGCCTTAGTTGCCAAAGAAGGGAAATGGGGAAAATGGGTATGTTTTTGATGGCACCTTATTTTATAAAGGGAGGATTTCCAATGGAATTAACGTCTATGCAGTTGGGTCCGTTAGGGACGAACTGTTATGTCTTACATGAAGGAACAGAAGCTTTAATTATTGACCCAGGCGGAGATGCCGAAAAGGTCATAGCTTTTTTGGAAGGAAAGGAATTGCAGCCTGCTGCGATTTTACTCACACATGCGCATTTTGATCATATCGGGGCAGTTGAGGAACTTCGAACACATTATCAAGTAGATGTTTATCTCCATAAGAACGAAGCCGATTGGTTGGTAGACCCTAAACTGAACGGCTCACTGTTGTTTACAGGGAATAAGATTTCTACTTCACATGCCGAATATGAAATGAAACCAGGCAAAATGAATATCGGAGTTTTTTCCTTTAAGGTCTTACATACACCTGGTCATTCTCCAGGTAGTGTCAGCTTGGTGTTTTCAGATCAAAGGTGGGTCATCAGCGGGGATGTTCTTTTTCACCGAGGCATAGGCAGAACTGATTTACCCGGAGGGGACTTTTCTGAATTGGAGAAGAGTATTAAGGAAAACATTTTCAAGCTTGAAGAGGATTATACGGTACATCCTGGCCACGGTCCAAGTACGATTATTGGGGAAGAGAAAAAGGAAAACCCCTTCGTCTCAGTCTGACAAAAAAGACCTGTCCATATGCGGACAGGTCTTCTTTGGTTGGCATTAATGCCCGAACCCCGGTACAAGTATAAATTCCGAATACCATGTAAAGCCGATGAAAAATACCGTACAATAAGCACCGAACATATACATATACATGCGTTCAGATAATTTCAAGTAACTCAGTGTAAGGAAAAATGCCGTTTGAACAAGGAACAATAAAGCAGTTGTTGTCATATCACCTACATAAAACATGACGGTAAA
This sequence comes from Virgibacillus sediminis, assembly GCF_042643265.1. NCBI lineage: Bacteria > Bacillati > Bacillota > Bacilli > Caryophanales > Bacillaceae > Virgibacillus > Virgibacillus sediminis. The sequence continues at coordinate 15,645 of NZ_JBHRRZ010000014.1, forward strand.
AATACCTGTCCAAAAGGCAAGAACACGAAACATCCGATCCATGTTTTCCCCTCCTTTTGATAACCTTATCATTGTTATTATATACGAGGAACTAGAAGTTGTAAACGAATGTAACTGCAGACATAGAATTTTGCCTGGCAACCTGAAGTGAATTATATGATGAAGTGCCTGATTACGGTTCGTTAATGATGAGATAATTAGTCATTTCAGTTTGTGAACGGTCCGTCGTTATCTTAAACTGCAGTTTAAGCATTCCTTCATTCATATAGTTTAGATTGATATCCACTATGCCATCCGGAAAATTATATTGGATGTTGTTATCCAGTCTTTCCCTCTGGTTCCGGAGATCTTGCTTCAATTTTGCTCTGCCCATCTGGAACAACGTTTCAATGTGGATTTCTTCTAAATGGTTGCCGGTCACTCCAATTGTGTTTTTATAAGCGTGTATCCCGGAGGTTACCCCCGTTAAAACAATCATAATTATTATTAATATATAGGGGAGGAAAAAGCCCTGTTCCTTATTCATAAAATACAAGTATTTTTTCATACGTATTCCCTTCTAGAGATCGAACTGTTACAGATATACCCTGTTCAGCTTCCGAGAACTCAAGAGTCTCCATGTTTCTCAGGTAAAGCTCATGTCCTTTTCCCTCAACACGTCTTCGGATACTATCCTGATATGTCTCGATGGTTGCAACGGTACCATCTACAAGGGTCAGGTAGAGGGAATCGCTAGTCAGAGCATAGTCTACGGAATTGATCAGGTCATTCCGAACAAAACGGAAAAACTGTTGGACCGATAATTCGTCTAAGTGATCGTTGGGTTGAGAATATGTGACCAAATGGCTTAAAAAAGGTAGGCTAGCCGCTATGATGGCCAGTGTGAAAAACATATTTAAAAAGGTAAAACCCGAATCATTCTTCCTTAATTCCATAGATACAATACAATTCCTTTTGTTGTTTTGCATTGTTCCATTCCACACATCCTTTTATATATCCTTCTTCCATAAAGAATGAATATCTCGTAGTGCGAACAGAGTCTGATAAGGTATAGTCTGCAGGCAGCGTTCGTCCCTCCCCTCGGAGAAATAATTGAAGCTCATCATGGAGACGGCTGGAAATCACTCTTCGGTCACTGAGAACCGTCCCCTCCGTAGACAAAATGGTAGCAATAGGAAGAACTGAGGTAATGATGGTCATTAATATGGTGAAAGCAATCAATACTTCAATTAAAGTGAAACCTTTAGTATTCAACGAGATGATACCTTCCTTTCCCGGGCGGGAATACTGCTGCATAATTATTTCCAGGGGTGGATATAAATATTTGCCCCGCTTGACGTACCGAACCTGTTCTAGTGAAGGACAGATATCGGAAAGGGCCGGGTGTTATGCTTATACCAGGAGGATATTTTCTGACAGCTACTTTCTTCGATTCATAATAAACAGCATAATTGTCACTTTGAAAGGTGATACGCACACTATCCATAGTGGAAGAAGCCAAGTGTTGAATATAGAGAACATCATGCTCAAATGTTTCAAGAAAATCTTTTTCCCGCTGTTGCTCCAACATGGCGGAAGAGATTGGAACAGAAATAAGCAGGACAATGGAAATAACGCTCAAGACAATTAAAAGCTCTAAAAGTGTAAAGCCCTTATTAATTTCCACTTGGAATGCTTACACTTCCCCCCAAAGGAGCGTATACTAAATCTTCTCCATTTGAACATGTTTTCTGGTCGTGGGTAATATAATCATCTTGGGCTAACGCATCTAAGTCTGCAGGATAGCTTCCTTTTTCCAAGTGGTATAGTGCGACTTGGGATTCGACTACTGAAACAAGTGCCTCACAGCCGGTCCCATGGATGTTATCACTCTTTGTAGTTAGGTTTGGAACGATTAATATAATTAAGACGGATATAATTGTCAGCACAATGAGCATTTCAATCAGTGTAAAACCTTTATTATTTTTTAACATTTTCTTTCCCCCTCAAATGGATTCAATCAATTGAAACATAGGCCACATCAATGTAATGTAAATAAAGATAATAACCCCGGCCAGCAGTATAAAGAAAATAGGTTGGATTAAAGTAATGGCCTTGATAATTTTCCTCTCCAGTTCTTCCATAATCATATCTGCATATACCAGAAGATCTTTTTCCAATTCCTGCATGTCTGCATTTCTTCTGAAAATGGAAGTCAATTGCCTGTCCAGAAATGACAGTTGGGTGAGCAGGGAATAGATGGGCAGACCTTTTTTTAACTCTTCTTCCATTAAAGAGGAGTAATAGGAGATGATGGGCAATTTATCCTGTTTCGTCATATAAGATAAAATTTTGCTGAATGGCATTCCTGTCCTTAACATCATGCCAAAATGAGTGGCAAAGAAAAAAGATGTCCGGATTTTTAGATAGTGACGATATACAGGAATCAGCTGGTACCATCCGATTTGTTTATCAATAGAGATAAATTTTTTCAGGTATCCATTAAATACTACAGCGAGGGCTAGCAGAACCATAAAAGCAATAAGTAGTGTTGTTGTAATGTCTATGACAAGCAGGGAGAGGTGGATACTTGCTGCCGCTGCTTTTGAATTGGTATGGAATAGATCTGCGAAGGAAGGAAGTACAGAATTTTTAAGGAAATAAAACAGGATGGAAAAAATGAATAGGAGAATAAGAGGGTAACGGACGGTATCCCTTATTTTCTTCTTGTGTTTCATACTGTCTTCAAACATTTTGGCACATTTGGCAATACTTCCTTGGATATCACCGTTAGCTTGGATAAAGTATAAGTATGAAATGATGGAGGGGTGAAAATACGCTTCCTCGAAAGCTTTATCCAATGGACTGCCGTTTTTCAAGGATTGAATGATCACGCCAGCAGAGAGCTTTAAGTCACCATCCCATTTTACAGCTTCTAGTGCTTTTATAAGCGGATAGCCCGTCGAAAGTAAACGGCTCAACCGATCCAGGAACCGGAGTTGATGTTGCTGTGAAAGTCCCTTTTTACCTACCTTGGAATATATCCTGAGAGACAAACCCATAGGCGTAGGCCTTCTTTCTTAAGTATTCAAATGAATGGAACCTGTTCAATTTGCTGATATCCTTTCCATTTATAGTTTGTTCCAGTAGCCTGCCTTCCAATAATTCCAGCACGGCTGCTCTTCGGTTTGAAATCTTTTCAAGCTGGAGGGGAAGAAGTTCCAATGCTGCCACTGCAATAAGAGATTGACGTAAATCACCTTCTGTTAAACCCATTTCCTTTAGCCGTTGCAGCGTACCGGCTGCATTCTTGGCATGAAGTGTACTGAGCACTAGATGGCCAGTAAGAGATGCTTCGAAGGCAAATTCGGCTGTTTGGTTATCACGTATTTCTCCTACCATCAAAATATCGGGGTCATGCCGTAAAGCTGCTTTCATGCCCGTCTGATAAGTGATGCCCGCTTTTTCATTGATTTGTACCTGAAGAATATCATCTATGTCTTTCTCAATGGGATCCTCCAACGTAATCGTCTGGTAAGATTTCTCTTTGAGTATGGTTTGCAGCAGGGCGTACAAAGTGGTGGTCTTTCCACTCCCTGTCGGTCCGGTGAAAAGAATCAGTCCGGTACGGTTGGAAATCCAGCTTTTTATCCTCGATAACTGGGAGGGAAATAGAAATAATTGGTCAAGCGGAAGCTTATCCTGTTGAGGAAGTATTCGGATAGCTAAACTTTCCGTCCCATTGACCGGAAGTGTGGATAAGCGGAGGAAGTAAAGAGATCCGGCATCTTTATGCGCCATTGCCCCGTTTTGAGGCCTGCGTGTTTCTCCTATGTCCATACCAGCCGTGAATTTATAGTAAGTTAATAATAGATGATATTGAGAGTTGAGGAGCTTTTGATGAAGCCGGCGTTTCCCGAGAATTCTGAAGTAAATATTTGTGTGGTCGGCAAAAGGATAAAAGTGGATGTCTGAAGCTTGGGCTTCCAAAGCGGAGTTGAGTAATTTGTCCGATAGGTTGGCAGCGTGGTTCACCCGATGTTCACCTCCTTTCCAAGTCTATAATTCGACATAAAAAGGGGAACTCCTCTTTTTTTTCTTGCCTATTTAGTAAGTATTTTTGGAATAAATGGGGCGTAGTGAGGAAAGGATAGTATAAAAGCAAATGGAGGTGAGAAGGATTTCAGGTAATGATTATGTAAAATTTGTAACCCAGCAGCTAGTCCAATATATGGAGCAGCCGTCATCTGAAAGGAAAAAAAAGAAAGAGGAAATACACCAAGACAATCCTTTCTATGTCAACAGATGGCTTGGTATGCTTCCCTTTGCATGGAAAACAATAAGAAGGAAGGCAGAATAGCAGGCATTGGATGTTACCTGCTATTTTGTTGTAACCAACCCTCTTTAAGGTAAAAAATCCCCCCGTTGATGACTTCGAAAGATACGGAGGGTTGATACCGTTCCTCTATTTCCCGCAATTCCTTTTCCTTCTGCTCCTCCATATCCGCTCCAGTATAAAAATATTCCAGCATATCTTTCTCCTCCTGCAGCGCATTCAGTGACTGTTCGGCCCATTCATGAGATTGATTTTCGATATAGTTATCAAGCACCGATTGTATACGCTGAAAGCCGCTCTTCCACATAATAAGGGGGGAGAGGGTATAACAGTAATCAGAAATTTTCAGATCAAGCGATATCATGGATAGCTTTTCCATCATCTCAGTTTCCATTTTTCCACTGATTAAATGTAAACCGATTGAGTGAACCTCATCCTTTCTTTGCATTCCTGTGTAACTAATTTTCATGTTGACGACAAGCCATGGATATAAAGGAGTGTTCCTTGTGGCCGTTATTTTCTGGAAAAGCACTGTCTGTTTTTCACTCTTGACCAAGTGACGGATAATCTGCTGCAGCCGTGGACTGCCAAAATGCACCCATTCTCCCTTTTCCCCCCTTTTTTCGGGATTTGTAATAAGGGTTAATTTCATTGGATTTCCCTTCATGCCGGCATTATTGACATAATGCCAATAAAAAGGTCTGTTCATCAGAGCTTTATCCATTTCCTCTGTCAGTTGAATGGTCAAAACTCCTTGTTCATTGTCAACCACCTCACAGTAATGTGAGTGGAAATATTGTCGTAAGAAAGAATTTAAATCCTCAATTGCCATAATGCTGTTCCTCCTTGTCTTTCTCCATCTGTGTCTGGCGTATGATTTCTCCAAGATTATCCAATTTAATTTTTGTCTCACCTATCGTAGAAGATTCCTTGTAAATGGATTGGATCTCGGACTCCAGATCATCTATTTTCAGTTCTGCCAATATATCATCTAAATGGCCGATCACCTGTTCGAACATATGGATCTTTTCATATAAGAGTGACATAATATGTTCCTCAATGGTTCCCCGGATGGCAAAGTTATAGATATGAACATCTTTTTCCTGTCCATATCTATGTATACGGCCAATGCGCTGTTCAAGCCGCATAGGGTTCCATGGAAGGTCATAATTGATCATCCTATTGCAGAATTGAAGGTTGATACCTTCACCGCCCGCTTCTGTGGCGATCAACACTTGTGCATGGTCTCTGAACAACTGGCGCATCCAATCCTTTTTGCCTCGTTTAAACCCGCCGCGAAATGGCACGGACGAAATGCCATGTTGTTGCAGATACCACTGCAGATACAACTGTGTTGCCCGGTATTCTGTAAAGATGATCACCTTTTCGTCTTGGAAGGTTTGAATCAACTCAACTACTTTTCCTGCTTTTACATGATGGGGAAGCGTGCCTATATCATCTAGCAGCGGCTTTAGCATATCTGTCTTCTCCTCGTCTGCAGCCATCTTCTGCAAGGATAAAAAACAGGCTTCCCTGGAGGAACACAATTCCCTCAAATAAGTAATATTCGAGAAAGAGGAAAGTGATTTGGTTGATGAATAAATATCTTCATATACCTTTCTCTCTTCAGGACTAAAATCCATCCATACAGTTTCAATATGACGGCTGGTCTGGTCCATCGATGTTTCTTTTCGAGTATTGCGGATCATTACTTTCTTTATCAACTGCTTTAAGTAATAGTTATCCTTTAGGTTTTTCCGGTCTTTACCGAACTGCTCTAGAAAAGAATCATAGTTACCGAGAAGCCCGGGCTTAAGGATGGAAACCAAATTGAATATCTCAATAAGTTTATTTTGGACAGGTGTTGCGCTTAACAGGAGGCAATATTTTTTTTTCAATCCACGTACAAAGTCGTAGTTTCTTGTTTTATGGTTTTTTAACTTATGCGCTTCGTCAACCAGAAGAAAATCGTAGTCAATGTCCTGGATAGCCTCCCTGTTAGGTGGTCGTTTGGCAGTGTCCAGTGAAGATACGATAATATCATACTGATCCCAGGCATAATTTTTCCGATAAGCAATGGCAGGTATATAAAACTTTTCATTTAACTCCTTGACCCATTGATTCACAAGGGAGGCGGGGACTAGTAAAAGGGCTTTTTTAACCATCCCTCTTACCATATACTCTTTAAGGATTAATCCGGCTTCTATGGTTTTTCCAAGTCCGACTTCATCCGCTAGAATTGCTCTGCCATTCATACCTTCTATTACCTGTTCAGCAGTTGATACCTGATGCTCAAGAAAATCCATATGTGGGAGGTATTCCAGTGCACGCAAGCCGGAAAATTCCGGGCTTATCCTCATTTTCTCAGCCTGGTAGGCCATCTCAAAAAGTTGCCAGGGGGATAGGTGCTCCCCCTGATCGGCAGCTGTAATAAGTTTATCGATGAAATTGTAGTCTTTTTCTACTTTGATGGATGTCATTAAAATACTTCCTTTTTACAATAAGTTTAAAAAGTTTTAAAAATTACTATGTTCAAGATAATGATTATGCTATAATCTATAAGAGAATTAGAACACAATATCTGTTCTTGTTAGATAGTATATCCAAAAAAGGAATAATTCATGAAAGCGGATGAAAGTAAGGGGAGAGATTACTACGGTTTAACCGGGGCCCACTTCCTGGTTTTTCACTGGTAACGCCGAAGGAGCAAGCTTTTCAGCGAATCTCTCAGGCAAAAAGACTCTTGCTGGACGCGGCTCTGGAGAGTGTCAGCCATAGGCAGACCACCCACGAAGCAAATATATATCGAACACAAAGCGGTTCATATATATGCAACTTTCTGGTTGTAGGACAGAGATTTCCCAATATTATTGGAGAAATCTCTGTTTTTTTATGTTTTTTTCCACTTGGAACAAATCCTGTTGAGGAGTGTGATGAGATGTCGGAATTAAAAAGAACACCAATCTACCCGGAATATGAAATAGACGGGGCCAAAACGGTAGATTTTGGCGGTTGGGAACTTCCAGTAAAATTCAAAGGTATCAAGCAAGAACATTTGGCTACCAGAAAGGATGCAGGTTTATTTGATGTTTCCCACATGGGCGAGATTGCAATAAAAGGCCCAAAGAGCCTGGAATTTTTACAAAAAATGACCACTAATGATCCAGGGAAACTTTATCCGGGCCGTGTGCAATATACCTTTATGTGCTACCCCGATGGTGGAACGGTTGATGATCTGCTTTTATACATGATAGCTGAAGATGACTATCTGCTTGTTGTCAATGCTGCCAATACCAAGAAAGATTTCGAATGGCTGCAGGAGAATAACCCTTACAACAAGGAAGAGCTTATCTTGGAGAATGTATCTCATGAATATGTACAGCTTGCATTACAAGGGCCCAAAGCCCAATCTATTCTCCAGAGCATCACAGGTGAACCCTTGGATAAGGTAAAATTTTTCCGTTTTGAGTATATCCGATTTGATTCCATTGACATTCCCGCCCTGGTATCACGTACCGGATACACAGGGGAGGATGGATTTGAAATATATATTAATCAGTCTTATGGAAGGAAGCTTTGGAGGCTGCTCCTTGAGCAAGGAAGAGACCAGGGGCTTGAACCGGCAGGATTAGGAGCGCGTGATACCCTCAGATTCGAGGCAAATCTTCCTCTGTACGGGCAAGAACTCTCTCAGAGCATTACTCCGGTGGAGGCAGGACTTTCCTTTGCCGTGAAAACAAAGAAAGAAGCAGATTTCATAGGGAAAGAGGCACTTAAAGAACAGGTTAGTCAAGGACCTGAACGGCAGATTTGTGGCATTGAAATGATAGATAAAGGGATTCCGCGGCCGGGCTATAAGGTTTACCTGAACGGGGAGGATGCAGGTGTTATTACATCGGGCACACAATCCCCTACCCTTAATTTAAATATCGCTAATGCATTAGTGATAAGGGAGGCAGCTGCCGTAGGAACAGAGCTGGAAATACAAATACGCCGACGTAAGTTGAGAGGGCGGGTAGTACCGCTTCCATTCTACAAAAGAAAGAAATAGGAGGAATCTTCGTGGAGTATCGTTATCTTCCAATGACAGAACGAGATAAAAATGAAATGCTTGCAGCAATAGGGGTTGCATCTACAGAGGATTTATTTTCCGATATTCCAGAGAATGTACGGTATAAGGGAGAAATGAACCTGAAGAAACCACTAAATGAATATGCATTGAAGGAAGAACTTACAAGGTTGGCAAATAAAAATGCGAACCTAAAAGAAAATCGTTCTTTTCTCGGTGCCGGTGTCTACGACCACTTTCTTCCCTCTGTGGTAGATCACGTGATTTCCCGGTCGGAGTTCTATACAGCTTATACGCCTTACCAACCGGAAATCTCCCAGGGAGAACTTCAAGCTATCTTTGAGTTCCAAACAATGATTTCGGAGCTGACGGCCATGCCTATAGCCAATTCATCCATGTATGATGGTGGAACGGCCTTAGCTGAAGCTGTAAATCTTAGTGCAGCCCAAACAAAAAAGAAAAAGATATTGGTATCCAAGGCGGTGCATCCGGAATCAAGGGAAGTTATCAAGACATATGCGAAGGGTCCCGGGTTGGACATTGTGGAAATTGATCATACCAACGGGGTCACCGATTTGGAGCACTTGGAAAGAGAATTGGATGGGCAGACTGCAAGTGTCGTGGTTCAATACCCTAATTTCTTCGGGAGGATTGAACCCCTGAAAGAAGTACAACACCTACTGGAAACACAGGATGCTATGTTTATAGTCTCCAGCAATCCATTGGCACTGGGTTACTTGACCCCACCTGGAGAATTTGGAGCCGACATTGTCACAGGGGATACACAAGTATTCGGTATACCGGCTCAGTTTGGCGGGCCACATTGTGGATATTTTGCCACTTCAAAAAAATTGATGAGGAAAATACCGGGAAGGCTTGTCGGACAGACGACAGATGAAGACGGTAAGAGGGGCTATGTACTGACACTTCAGGCAAGGGAACAGCATATCCGAAGAGAGAAAGCAACCTCCAACATCTGCTCCAACCAGGCGCTGAACGCATTGGCCAGTTCTGTTGCAATGAGCGCAATCGGAAAACAGGGGCTAAGGAAACTGGCAATCTTGAATATGCAAAAAGCCCGCTATATGAAACAACAGCTGAAGCAAGCAGGAATTCCGATTGCTTTGGAGGGGTTATTCTTTAATGAAATGGTCATTAAACTAACTCATCCAGTGGAACATATAAATAGGGAGTTGCTGAAAAAAGGATTTATCGGTGGATATGATTTGAAAAAGGTCTCCCCGGAATTTGAGGGACATATGCTGCTTGCTGTAACAGAAACCAGGACAAAAGAGGAAATCGACAGCTTTGTAAAAGAATTGGGGGATATCAATGGATAGAGAAGAGTTTCCGCTGATTTTTGAGCGAGGAAAAGAAGGAAGGACCAGTTATAGTCTTCCAGAGATGGATGTTCCAGAAGCAGATATAGCTGCTGAATTCGAGGAAGATTATATCCGAGAGACCCCCCCGGGTTTACCGGAAGTGAGTGAGTTGGATATTATGCGGCATTATACCGGCTTGTCCAACAGGAATTATGGAGTTGATTCAGGATTCTATCCGCTTGGTTCTTGTACCATGAAGTATAATCCGAAGATGAATGAAGATGTAGCACGTCTTGACGGTTTCAGCCATATTCATCCTTATCAACAGCCGGAGACCGTTCAAGGTGCCATGGAATTAATGTATGACTTGCAAGAATCGTTGAAAGAAATAACCGGGATGCATGAGGTATCTTTGCAGTCGGCAGCAGGAGCACAGGGTGAATGGACAGCTCTAATGATGATACGTGCTTTTCATGAAGCAAATGGGGACAGCAACCGCACCAAAGTGATTGTTCCTGACTCTGCCCACGGGACCAATCCTGCCTCCGCGGCCGTAGCTGGATTGGAGGCCGTTACGGTAAAGACTAACCCACATAGCCTCGTAGATATAGATCATTTAAAGGAAGTGGTTGGAAATGATACTGCTGCACTGATGCTGACGAATCCGAACACCTTGGGTTTATTTGAATCTGATATTAAAGAAATGGCGGAAATCGTACATGAAGCAGGGGGAAGGCTATATTACGATGGTGCCAACCTTAATGCCATTATGGGATATGCTAGGCCGGGGGATATGGGATTTGATGCAGTTCATTTGAATCTCCATAAAACCTTTACTGGTCCACATGGTGGTGGGGGTCCTGGGTCTGGCCCTGTGGGCGTCACGAAAGAACTCGAGCCCTATCTTCCGAAACCCGTTTTGACAAAGAAAGGTAATGAATATTATTTTAATGAGGATCGACCGCATTCGATTGGAAGAATTAAGCCATATTATGGAAACTTCGGCATAAATGTAAGAGCTTATACTTATATCCGTACCATGGGAGCTGAAGGACTCAAGAAGGTCAGCGAGTATGCTGTCCTCAATGCAAATTATATGATGCGTTCTCTCGAAACCGCATATCATCTCCCGTATCAGCAGCATTGCAAGCATGAATTCGTCCTATCAGGAAAGAAGCAAAAGAAACTTGGAGTACGTACCCTTGATATTGCTAAAAGACTGCTTGATTATGGTTACCATCCGCCAACCATTTACTTTCCGCTGAATGTAGAGGAGGCTTTGATGGTGGAGCCGACTGAAACGGAATCAAAAGAAACCTTGGATGGTTTCATTGACGCTATGTTGAAAATCGCCAGAGAAGTAGAAGAAGAGCCAGAACTGGTACAAGAAGCTCCTTATCAGACGGTGGTAAAGCGGCTGGATGAAACAACAGCTGCCAGAAAGCCGGTCTTAAAGTATAATAAGTAAATAATAGGCCCGGCAGAGAGATTTCTCTTTGCCGGGCCTATCCGTTTATTTTGTTTTTATTTTTCCTGTCCATTTTTTGAAGCCGCCTTTTAGCTGATACAGTTGCGAATAGCCCTTTTTATGGAGAATCTGAGCAGCGCGGGCGGAACGCGAACCGCCTTGGCAGTACAAGTATACTGGTTTATCTTTCCGGATCTCCACCAGCCTTTGACGAAGCTGTGTTACTGGTATATTTCTTGCACCAAGTATATGACCCCTGTCGAATTCCTGGGGCTCCCTGACATCAATCAGCTGTGCCTTCCGATAATTTTCTTTAAATTGTTCTTCGGTCAATACCTTAAGATAAGACTTCTGTCTATAGTAGCGGAAAATACTGACTCCAAGCAGTACCACTACAGCTATTATTAAAAACTCCATCATATTTCCCCCGTCATTCTCTTTTCTACATACCATTATAGGCTTGAATCTATTTTTTTTCAAAGTTTTTTTCTTTAGCATTGCATTTAAGATGGAGGTTGAGTAAGATAATGACTAAGACTGTCGAAAAATAGTGCTACATAATCAGTTGCCTAAACGGGGGCTGATTTGCAAATTTAATGGACAAAGATAGTAAAACGGCCTCAAAAACACTATATATAGTGTTTTTGTTTTTTATGGGTCAATATATTGTTTTACTTTCTCCTTTTGTGGTATCGTATTACTAGAGTGATAATGATGCAGCAAAAGGAAATGAGTGGCAAAGGAGCGATAGAATGTCGACAATTACGGCTGAAAACCGGGGCATTGATGTAGAAGCACTGAATAAAGATATAGAGCAATTTCCCCAGGTCCATCCAATAACGAGTGATATGAAATTAACCCACAAAGGTGTTTCCAGGCTGGTCATGCTGGATCGCTATGCGTTTAAAGATACGGAGCGAAAGACCCTGAAAAAAGGCGACCTGGTAGTCCTTACTGTGAAAGCAGACCCCAAATTTCCTGCCCGTGGCATCGGAAGAATACAATCCGTTGACTGGGATCATAAAGAGGCGGCAATCAAAGTAGATTCTGAATTTCTTTCCGTATTGGATAAGGAAGAGGAGTCAGGTATCGTCCGGCGCAGTCTGGACGTGATTGATAAACCGCTTGAGTTATTTTATGAGCAGATTGCTAAAAGGAACGCAGCCGGACTGGCCGCTGTTGAACATACAAAAGAAAAGCAGGATGAATGGTTTACCAAATTTCATGAAGAATTATCCAATCTCCATTTTATCCCAGCCGGACGAGTGTTATATGGTGCAGGCGCCGATACGGATGTAACATATTTTAATTGTTATGTGATGCCTTACATTCAAGATTCCCGTGAAGGAATTTCCGATCACAGGAAGCAAGTAATGGAAATAATGTCCCGTGGCGGTGGTGTGGGTACGAATGGCTCCACTTTGAGACCCAGGAATACATTGGCACGAGGCGTTAATGGAAAATCCTCCGGTTCCGTCTCATGGCTGGATGACATTGCAAAGCTGACTCATCTTGTGGAGCAGGGAGGTTCCCGTCGTGGCGCCCAGATGATTATGCTGGTGGATTCACATCCAGATATTATCGAATTTATCATTTCCAAAATGCAAAATCCCAGAATCCTTCGTTATCTGATAGAGAATACTGAGGATGAGCATATTAAGAAGCTTGCCAGAGAAAAACTAAACTTCACCCCATTCACAGAAACAGAATTGGATCTCTATCAGGGTATTGTTAATTACCGTAATATGCCGGGGAAAGGCGGTTTTACAGAGGCTGCCATCCGGGAAGCCGAAGAAAAGCTGCACACAGGGGGAACTTATGAAGTCCATAATCCCGACTTCTTGACAGGAGCTAACATATCTGTCTGCATCACGAAGGAATTCATGGAGGCAGTGGAGAATGATGCATATTATGAATTGCGTTTCCCCGATGTGGAAAATTACACCGAGGAAGAGATGCAGGCGTACAACGAACAATGGCATGAGGTTGGCGATGTCCGTAAATGGGAAGAAATGGGTTATGGTGTGCGGGTATACCGCCGTATCCGAGCGAAAGAACTCTGGAATCTTATAAATATTTGTGCCACTTATTCTGCAGAGCCTGGCATTTTCTTCATCGACAATGCCAACGATATGACAAACGCCAGAAGTTACGGAGATCAAGTGGTTGCTACAAATCCTTGCGGCGAACAACCTTTGGCTCCATATTCGGTCTGTAATCTAGCTGCTGTTAATCTTGCTGAAATGGCGGATAAGCAGAACAAGACGGTAAACTTCGAGAAATTAAAGAAAACAGTAGAAACTGGGGTTCGTATGCAGGATAATGTCATCGATGCGACTCCATACTTTCTCGAGGAAAACAAGAAGCAGGCACTAGGTGAGCGCCGTGTAGGTCTGGGAGTAATGGGATTGCATGATCTGCTCATTTATTGTGAGACCGAGTATGGATCCTCAAAAGGGAATGAATTGGTTGATCAAATATTTGAAACGATTGCTACCACAGCATACCGCGCTTCTATCGAGCTTGCGAAAGAAAAAGGCAGCTTTCCTTTCCTTGTAGGCAGTACAGATAAGGAGACAATGTCGTTGAGGAAAGCTTTTATCAACACTGGCTATATGAAAAAAATGCCGGAGGATATCAGGAAAGATATTCTGGAGTATGGCATAAGGAATTCCCATCTGTTGACAGTAGCGCCTACAGGCAGCACTGGTACAATGGTGGGTGTAAGTACCGGGTTGGAGCCATACTTTTCTTTCTCCTATTATAGGAGCGGTAGACTTGGCAAATTTATCGAGGTGAAGGCTGAAATCGTACAGGAATATCTTGAAGAACACCCAGAGGCTGATGAAAATAATCTGCCAGAATGGTTTGTTACGTCCATGGATCTATCACCTGAAGCCCATGCAGATACTCAATGTGTGATTCAACGCTGGGTCGACAGTTCCATCTCAAAAACCGTTAATGCCCCCCGCGGCTACCGGGTGGATCAGGTGCAGAATGTGTATGAGAGGCTGTATCGAGGTGGTGCTAAGGGTGGAACAGTATATGTGGACGGCAGTCGGGACTCACAGGTACTGACACTTAAAGCTGAAGAAAACAGTGAAGGTGAGCAAACAGAGCTGTTTGATTATGAAGAAAAAACCGAGAAACCGAAAGTTGTCTTGATGGATACCGTACAGGAACTGGAAAAAACGGATGTTACCATAGGATCAGAAGTTGGTAACACTTGTCCTGTCTGTCGTTCAGGGAAAGTTGAGGATATCGGCGGCTGTAATACTTGTACAAGCTGTAATGCCCAGCTGAAATGCGGGCTGTAATAAATTGGGAAGGATCGGTGTACAACACCGGTCCTTTTTAGGTCATAAGGATATTTAAGGAAACAAAAAGCCGCTTGCTTGACCAGCGGTATGATAAATTAAACATCAACCATCTTCTGAAAGTTGGGGGTCTTGTTTCCCTTTATCTTTTACGTTATCCTCATTATAATGAAAAGTTTTTCCCTAAACTAAATCTTTTGTTAGAAATGAGGAGATTCTAAAATGCCTACCCCCAGTATGGAGGACTATATAGAGCTCATATATAATCTTATGGAAACAAAGGGATATGTCCGAGTCTCCGACATAGCGGAAACTTTGATGGTCTATCCTTCTTCAGTGACGAAAATGATTCAGCGGCTCGATAGGGACGAGTATCTGAATTATGAAAAGTACAGGGGCTTCACTCTTACTCCGAAAGGAAAAAAGATTGGGGAAAGATTGGTATATCGTCATGAACTTTTAGAACAGTTTCTCAATATTATTGGAGTGGATAAGGATAATATCTATCAGGATGTGGAAGGTATTGAACATCATCTAAGCTGGAATTCAATCGACCGTATTGGAGATGTCGTTGAATATTTCAAAGATCATCCACATCGCCTCGAAGAGCTTAAGGATATTCAAAAACGTAATGAATAAATAGTAAAAGCCGTCCGGTATTAGCCTGTATTTGTTCTAATTGCTTCCCCTTATGCTTAAAAATATAAAAACAGCATAAGGGGAGAGCATATGAAGATAGATGGGGTGTTTTCCGGTGGCGGAGTAAAAGCATTTTCATTTCTGGGAGCACTTGAAAGTATCGAAGAAAGAGGATTGGAATTTGAACGGGTTGCCGGGGCCTCGGCTGGTGCAATAGTGGCATCTTTCCTGGCCGCGGGGTATAACTATAAGGAAATAAGTGAAATGTTGGAGGAAATGGAATTGAAGTATTTCCTGGATCCGCCGCGTATCAGCAGAATTTTACCAGTCAGTAAATGGCTGTTGTTATATTTCCAATTGGGCATCTATAAAGGTGATAAATTGGAAGGATGGCTGAGGGAAAGGCTGGCATACAGGAATATTCATACCTTTAGTGATTTAAAACCTGGATATCTCAAAGTCATAGTGAGTGACCTATCACTCGGAAAGCTTGTAGTAATTCCGGATGATTTGGAACGAATTTATGCGATCAACCCTACTGACTTCCCTGTTGCTACGGCTATAAGGATGAGTGCCGGTTTCCCTTACTTCTTCATGCCTAAGAAATTGGCAGGGCGTTCCGGCCATAAAAGTATAATCGTGGACGGGGGCTTGCTAAGCAATTTCCCGTTATGGGTGTTCGGTCCAGAGGGGATCCGGGACACCAGGCCGGTACTAGGGGTTAAATTGACGAGGGACATGGATAAGTTCGGGAAGCCAAGGCTTATTAATAATGCTTTTGATATGTTCCATGCCCTCTTTGCAACGATGAAGGAAGCACATGATGCGAGATATATTTCCAAATCCCAGCAAAATAACATAATATTTATACCGGTGAAAGGAACGGAGGCCACTGATTTTCATCTATCACAAGAAAAGAAACAGGAATTGATTAGAAATGGGCGACAATACGCCCACACTTTTTTACAGTATTGGCCGAGGTGAATGGCGCACAAGCAAAAAAAGAAACAGCCGTGCTGTTATGGGACTCAGCCTGGCCGTTTCTTTTTTGATTTGCTTCCGTCAATTACACGGAGATGTGAAGCCGCACGACGACTTGCTTTTTTCCTTACAGATACAGGCTGTTGCTTAACCGCCGCCTTTGTCTGCATTTTTGCCGGATGGCTTTTATACTTGGCTTTTGACTGTTTTACCGCTTTCTTATATTTTTTCATATCGTTGGAGGGCGCTCTCCGTTTCTGCATGAAAAAATAGAAGACTGCAAAGAGTGCGGCACCCACACCAAGCATAATAAATATATTTGTAAAGAAACTGGCTGTATTGGTCAGAAGTTGTGACACGATTCCTACTGCTGCAAGGCCAATCAGCGCATAAACCAAGATGGATAACTTACTTTTTCCCATCACAATATCCTCCTTTTCAAGGGTTTGGCAATTTGCACTCACTTATTAATATATACCCTTTTACATAAGACTTATATCCCTTTATTAAGAAAATATCAGCTGAAATCTCTCTCTAGTAATTATTTCCGTCTATGGCCGTATTATTCAATTTTGCGTGATTTTTTATGCCTACCTATAATTTAACAGAAAAAACTTGACATCACCAGCTTCTATTTTAATAAGTATGGGTCTGTAGCACTGATAGCTTGAGGCTGTCTTGGTCATAATAATGGCTGGAGGTGTTCGTATGCAAAAAAATAAAAAAGAGAAGCTGGAACAGAATAAAACCGAAGAGCCTATGGGGCTGCTGCAGCGTTCTCTTCTTACCGGGTTTGTGGGAGGCATCCTTTGGAGTATGATCAGTGCTTTTATGTATTATTTCAACTTTATGGATCTTTCTGCAAGGCATTATCTGCTTAGGTCGTGGAATCGTGCTGGATGGACAGATACCTGGCTTGGAGAGGCAGTTTCTATTTTATTGGTGGGACTCCTTTCCATTGGTGTTGCTCTTCTGTATTATATTTTATTAAAAAAAGTGAACTCTTTATGGGCAGGAGTAGTCTTTGGAATGGTCCTGTGGGTGGTCATCTTCTACATCGCCACACCCATTTTTCCAAATATCCCTACCGTTGAGGAGCTGAATTTGGATACGATCGTATCTTCATTCTGTATATATATATTATATGGAACATTTATCGGTTATTCCATTTCCTATGACTATCATGAAACCGGATTAAAGAAGAGCGAGTAGTCGGTAAGGCTGGCCATGGCTGCTCTTATCGTTATTCAAAGCTTGCTGTTTATGATAAACTGTTTACAACTGCAGGATATGACAGAAGGTCAGCTTAGGATACAGAAAGGGATGAACAAATGGGGAAGCTTGCAAAACTGAGGGAAACTTTGAAAGCAAATAACTTGGATGCCATTTTAGTTACCAGTCCGGTGAATAGACAGTATATCACTGGATTTACTGGAACTGCAGGAGCCGTTCTCATTGGTGAGAATTCAGCTCGTTTCCTGACGGATTTCCGGTATACAGAGCAGGCAAATGAACAAGCAAAAGGCTTCGATGTCATTGAGCATAAACAGCAAATAGAAATGGAGATTAGAGACCAGATTAAAGATATGGGTGTGAAGAGAGTAGGTTTTGAGAAAAACCATGTAACTTTCAGCCAATACGAAAAATACCAGCAGATATTGGAGGCTGAGCTGGTCCCTGTAGGCGGGCTGGTCGAGGAGCTTCGGCTTGTCAAGGATGAGCAGGAGCTGGAGATTCTAAAAAAAGCAGCAAAAATTGCAGATGACGCCTTTGAACATATCCAGCAGTATATAAAACCAGGCGTAAAGGAAATCGACATTTCCAATGAACTGGAATTCTTCATGCGGAAACAGGGGGCTGTTTCTTCCAGTTTTGATATCATTGTCGCTTCCGGTGAGCGTTCTGCTTTACCCCATGGTGTGGCGTCCGAAAAGAAGATACAGGCTGGAGAATTGGTGACATTGGATTATGGGGCTCTCTTCCAGGGGTATTGCTCGGACATTACTCGTACCTTTGCAATTGGAGAAATAAGTAAAGAGCTTGAAAACATCTATGACACCGTACTGAAAGCTCAGCAAACAGGTTTGGCTGGAATTAAGCCAGGTATCACTGGCAAAGAAGCAGATGCTTTGACAAGAGATTATATTAACGAAAAAGGATATGGCCAATACTTTGGTCATTCAACTGGACATGGACTGGGTATGGAGGTTCATGAAGGCCCTGCATTGTCTTTCCGTTCGGAGAAACGACTGGAGCCGGGCATGGTAGTTACAGTAGAGCCTGGTATTTATGTTCCCGGTGTCGGAGGGTGCAGAATTGAAGATGACATTGTCATCACGGAGTCAGGAATGGAACGGCTTACTTACGCACCAAAGAATTTAATACAACTATAATTAAGGAACTTTAAGGGTTAGGGAGGAAACGGTATGATTTCAGTAAATGATTTTAAAACAGGATTAACCATCGAGGTCGACAACTCTATCTGGCAGGTCATCGATTTTCAGCACGTCAAGCCGGGGAAGGGTGCGGCCTTTGTCCGTTCTAAGCTGAGAAACCTGCGCAATGGCAATATACAGGAGAAGACGTTCCGTGCAGGTGAAAAAGTCAGTCGTGCTCATATTGAGAACAGAAAAATGCAGTATCTTTATGCTTCAGGTGATTCTCATGCGTTTATGGATACGAACACATATGATCAGATTGAACTGACTACCAAGCAAATAGAGAATGATTTGAAATTCATGAAAGAAAATATGGAAGTGAATATTATTACCTATGAAGGTGAAGTGCTTGGTGTCGACCTTCCCAAAAACGTGGAACTAGAAGTAACGGAAACAGAACCCGGAATTAAAGGTGACACGGCCAGCGGAGGAACGAAACCAGCAACATTAGAAACCGGGCACACAGTACAAGTGCCATTTTTCATTAATCAAGGCGATGTATTACTTATTAATACTTCAGATGGAAAATACATTTCACGTGCCTAGATAGTAATTTAAAGCAGTCCTCTTCGCGGGGCTGTTTTTTTATGTCTTTTTATTGACTTCAACATAGAGTGCGAACCTGCGGGCAGCGAAGGCTGACAGTCATAATATGCCAATCCTGTCATACAGTTTATTATAAAGGATATTCCAGACATGGGAGGGTGGAAAGTGAAGGAGATATTACGGCTGTTTCCGCCTGCGATAAGACAAGCACTTCAGGATCGGCTGAAGGCTCAGGGTGATACTCTGCAGGAGATCCGTGTCCGGCTTCTAAAACCAGTCGAACTTATTTTTGACAAGAAAATTAAATGGATGGACGAGGCGGTGCCGGCAAAAGAGGACCTCATCTATATTATCAATCAGTTGAGTGAGTTCTCCCTCTATCGGATGGACGATGAACTGCAGAAGGGTTATATCACCATTGAAGGAGGCCACCGGGTAGGACTAGCCGGCAAGGTAAATACCATCAACGGATCCGTCCAGGCTCTCAAATATATTACTTTCTTAAATATCCGCCTGGCAAAAGAAAAAATAGGAGCGGCTTCGGAAATAATACCCCATCTGCTGAATGGCTCACATTACTATAATACTCTGTTCATTGGACCCCCTCAAACCGGAAAGACCACAATCATAAGAGACTTGACCAGACAGATAGCTGACGGATGGGGGAACATAGCTGCACAAAAAGTAGCTGTCATTGATGAACGCTCGGAAATAGGGGGATCCATCAATGGGATTCCCCAGCATAATCTTGGAAGACGTACCGATGTAATGGATGCTTGCCCTAAAGCTGAAGGCATGATGATGATGATCCGCTCGATGTCCCCTGAAGTACTTATTGTAGATGAAATAGGAAGCCATGAAGATGTAGCAGCCTTAAGGGAAGCTTTATATGCGGGTGTAACAGTTATATGTACCATGCATGGAAGCAGTCTAGAGGAAATGGAAAACAGGCCTTCTGTCAGAGAGTTGATTCTCCATCGCGCATTCCAGAGGATTGTAGTATTAGAGAGAATGCACACCCCTGGACGGATAAAGGATATCTATAACGAGAAGGGGGAAGGTCTTCTTTACAAGCCGGGAGGGTACAGGGATGAAATGGATTGGCGCACTTCTTTTCATAGCGGCCACCACCTGGGTCGGCCTTGAATGGAGCAATCGATTGAGCAGCCGGCCTAGGCATATCAGGCAATTAAAGAATGCTTTGCAGATTTTGGAGGCAGAAATGCTGTACAGCCAGTTATCACTGGAGCAAGCCTTCAGGAACATTTCTCGGCAGGTCCCTTTACCTATCAGCAGTTTTTTCGATGGGATGAGTCAGGAAATGCAGGGAGAGCTGAACGATTTTATAAGAGTATGGGAAAAGCATGTGAAACAGTTGGTACGTCGGTCTTGCCTTAGCAGCAATGAAGAGGAGATACTCCTCCAATTCGGCAGGACCCTTGGACAGCATGATTTCCGCCAACAGCAAAAACATATTCAATTAACAGGAAGCCACTTACAGCGCGAATTAGAAGAAGCCAGGGACCTTCAATGGAGATATAGCAAAATGGCTAAAAGTCTCGGCTTATTAGGAGGATTATTTATTGTACTGCTGCTTTTATAGCCGGAAAGGAGTATAACTTTTGCTTACAGATGCTAATCTATTATTTCAAATTGCCGGAATAGGGATCATCGTGGCTCTAATACACACCATTTTGAAACAAATGGGAAAAGAAGAGATTGCCCAATTTGCTACATTGCTTGGTTTCATCATCGTGCTTGTAATTGTGATCAATGGGTTATCCGATCTGTTTCAGCAGATCAGGGCCGTATTTCTCTTCCAAGGGACGAGCACATGGATATTCTGCAGATTGTAATACTTGGCGTGATTGCCAGCATTTTATACATTATCTTGAAGGATATGAATTCGTCACTTGCTTTCCTGATTATCCTGCTTACAGGAATCATCATATTTTTTATGGTTGTACAGCATATAGCTACCATCTTCCAACTCATTGAAACATTGGGGCAAAAAGCGAATATCGAAGGGATGTATATTGAAACAATCCTGAAGATTATCGGAATAGCTTATATTGCTGAGCTTGGGGCAGGCATTACAAAGGACGCGGGGCTGGGGTCTGTGTCATCAAAGATTGAACTGGCAGGCAAGATTTTCATATTACTGCTGGCAGTCCCAATCATCACCGCACTTATTGAGGCCATATTGACCTTTCTGCCTACCGCTTGAAAAGGAGGAAGTATAGTGGATGGAATTTAAAAAAAGCGTCCATATTATTATTTTCACTGTGCTGTTTCTCCTTATTGGACAAGCAAATGTATTCGCCGAGCCAAGTACAGAAGAAATCGAGGATGCCTTGATGCAGGAAATCTCCTTAGAGGAAGTCCAACAGTATTGGAATACACTGGTGGATGACTATGGCGGATATCTTCCTGAGCTTGAGAAGACATCAATATATGAATTTATTAAAGAACAGGACTCCATTACGTTAAAGGACACGATCCGGGGATTCATCGAGTTTTTATTTCATGAACTGATCCAAAACGGCAGGCTTTTGGGCATGCTCATCATGCTGACTCTTTTTTCAAGTGTTCTACAGACCATGCACAACGCTTTTGAGAAAAGTGCAGTAAGTAAAATAGCATATTTTGTTGTTTATATGGTGCTCTTGTTTATTGCGCTGAACAGTTTCTATCTTGCTCTCTCTTATGCGAGAGATACCATTGAAGCGATGACAAGCTTTATGATTGCGCTTTTGCCCCTGGTACTTGGGCTGATGGCCACGTTCGGCAATATGCTGACCGTGTCTTTTTTCCACCCGGTTATTGTCTTCCTTATTCATGCGAGCGGTCTGCTCATTTCAAATTTTATTCTGCCTCTTCTTTCATTATCAGCACTACTATTAATTGTGAGCAGCATTAATGAAGAATACAAGGTGACCCATCTGGCAAATTTCTTCAGGAATTTGGCAATGGGTACACTGGGAGTCTTTTTAACCATTTTTCTTGGAGTAATGTCTGTACAGGGGACCGCCAGTGCCATTCAGGATGGAGTCGCAATGAAGACAACCAAGTTTATCACAGGAAATTTCATCCCTGTCGTGGGAAGGACATTTACAGATGCTGCAGATACCATATTGAGTGCTACATTACTGTTGAAAAATGCAGTTGGTATCGTGGGAGTTCTTATCATCCTTTTCCTAGTTCTTTTTCCGGTTATTAAAATCTTTGCTATTGCTCTCATCTACAAGATTGCTGCAGCCATCTTGCAGCCGATAGGAGACGGACCAGTAATTTCCAGTTTGAATACGATCAGTAATTATATTGTATTAATACTGGCGTGTGTACTTGCCGTGTCTTTCATGTTTTTGCTGGCCATTGTAATTATTGTAGCAGCAAGCAATATCACCTTGCTGCTCAGATAGGGTGGTTTGATGGAAATTCTATTCGAGTGGGTAACACAGATCATTTTGTTTCTATTGTTGGCTGCTGTCGTCGATTTGCTGATTCCGGCAAACAACATGAAAAAATATATTAAATTGGCAGTCGGACTTATATTGATCTTATTATTATTGCAGCCCGTCTTCTACCTATTCAACGTGGATATGGAGCAGCAGATAAAGGCTGCATTTTCACAAATAGACGAGGGGGGCGGAAAGGAAGATTCCATGAAAAATTTAATAGATTTGCAGAAAAAAGAAATACAAGCCTCCCAGGATGCATATATTTTAGAACAAATGGCTGTCCAGTTAAAAAATCTGGCAAAAGATCCATTAATGGAGGAACACCAGGCAGAGATCATGGATATCAGTTTTTCATTTTCACAGGGAGAGGAATACAGCTTTGAAAGCCTGGAGGAAGTCATTGTCTATCTGCAAGAACATGGAGAAGGGGAGGGGGCAGTGGATGTTGTTGAGGAAGTCGTCATCGATACAGAAGAACAAGAATCAGCCAAAGAAGAACAGAATAATAGAGATGAGGGAGTAATTCTCCTGCTCAGAGAAGTCTGGGAACTGTACAACAAGGAAATTACGGTCATATGGGAAGGAGGGACGACTTGATAAGAAAATTGTTGGCGCTATTTAGGATAGACAAGAAAGATGGAACAGAAGGGACCTCGAAAAAAAATGGTTATATCGCCATCCTTGCACTTGCCGGCTTGATGCTTCTTATCCTGGGAAATGTGTTTTCTTCCTCCGAAGAGGACCAGTCTGAAGGGCCGCCGGAGGAATTTCAGTTAGAGCAGAATGATTTAGAAAGTCCCCCTTCAGATGATGTGCCGGTTACTGCAGATGTAGACGAGCTGGAGCAAAGCTTTAAACAAGAAATGGAAGATATGCTTAATAAGATACAGGGTGTTTCAGAAGCGGAGGTAATGATCAATCTGGATTCCACCAATATTCATGTATATGCGAAAAATTTGATCAAAGGCCAGCAGACAACAGATGAAAACGATAAAAACGGCGGAAATAGGAAGGTGGAAGATTCGACGGAAGAGTCTCAAGTAGTTCTTGTTCGCCAGGGAGATAAAGAAGTGCCTCTGTTGACGCAAACCGAAAAGCCAAGCGTAAGGGGAGTATTTGTAGTAGCCAAGGGAGCCGATCATGCTTCTGTCAAACAATGGATTGTAGAAGCGGTGTCGCGGGTGCTTGATGTTCCGTCCCATAGGGTATCCGTCATGCCGAAAAATTAAGGAGGAATGATTATGTTAAAAAAACAAACCGTATGGTTGCTGACTATGCTCAGTCTCATGATTGTATTAAGTGTGTATTATATGACCGCAGACAATGAGGATCTCGCGTATATTGATACAGGTCAGAATACTACTGAAGAATCTGCTGACGGGGAACAGGAGACCGCAGGAGATGCAGAAGTAGGGGATATCAATAATTTGGGCAATGATCAATTGTTCACTTCGTTAAGAATGGAGTTGCAAGACAACAGAAGCATGGAAAAAGAGAGGCTCAATGAAATTGTCGCTTCCAGTAATGCAACCGCAGAAGAAAAAGATAAGGCTTTAGAGGCGATTGACGGACTTGACGAAGCTTCTACCAAAGAGACAATTATAGAAGAGTCAATTTTAGCAGGGGCTGCCTACGAAGATGTACTTGTCCGGTCAGAAGATGATGTAGTCCATGTCCATGTAAAGGTTGATGAGCTTTCAAAAGCGGAAGTGGTGAATATTATGCAAATGGTAAGAGATGAATTTGGGGATGTAACAGTAGACGTAAATTTCCAGCCGACGGACAGTAAATAATTGTTGATGATTCATCGGGCGGGTAATAATACCGCCCGATTACTTTTTGGTGTAGCCATACATAAGGAGAACTACCCTACAGATTAGCCTATTTCGGTAAGAGTTGGGTATAATAGACTTATCCAAATACTATACGGAGAGCAGGTTTTAATGTGCTGGCTTATACTTACTTGATGTTTGGATCTCATATATCGTAATATGTTAGGAGGAGTTATTGATACCTAATGGTAATATCTAACGAGGTGAAGGGGTGCAGTAATGTTAAACGTTCAAGAAATACAGGAAATCATTAAGCTAATTGACAAATCTTCAATCACGGAGTTCACTTATGAAACTGAGGGAGCTACTGTTTCACTTAAAAAATCAAGTAATGCAGAAACCGATGTGGCAGGACAAGCAGGCTCAGCGCCACTTGTCCAGCAGCCGGTTAGCAAGGAAGCTCCGATACAGCCACAGCCCTCTCAGCAGGGAGAAGAAGCAAAACAAGCGGCTGCCAAACCGGATGATAAAGAATCTGATAAAGGGGCAGGGATCGACTATGATTACGAGATTGTTTCTCCTATGGTCGGCACCTTTTATGAAAAGCCCGCACCAGAAAGTGATCCATATGTGTCCAAAGGAAGCAAGGTATCAGATGATACTGTTGTCTGTATAGTTGAAGCAATGAAGCTGTTTAATGAGATTGAGGCTGAAGTAAGCGGCGAGATTGTGCAGATCCTTGTAGAGGATGGAGAACTAGTCGAGTATGGACAGCCGTTATTCAGAGTAAAGAAGCAGTAAGGGGATGGATTGTGTGATAAAAAAACTGTTAGTTGCCAACAGAGGAGAAATAGCTGTCCGCATTATCAGGGCTTGTAAGGAATTGGGGATTGAGACGGTTGCAGTGTATTCGGAAGCTGATAAAGAGGCACTCCATGTACAGCTTGCCGATGAAGCTTATTGCGTCGGACCTACCTCAAGCAAAGACAGCTACTTGAATTTTACTAACATCATGAGTGCAGCGACATTGACGGAAGTAGATGCCATACATCCTGGTTATGGGTTCCTTGCCGAGAATGCCGACTTTGCGGAAATATGCAAGGCATGTAATATTTCATTTGTAGGCCCTACTCCAGAAGCTATTCAGAAAATGGGCATAAAAGATGTAGCGCGAGAAACAATGAAAAAAGCAAATGTGCCTATTGTTCCGGGTTCTGATGGAATTGTGGACGGGGAAGACGAGGCAGTGGCCATCGCAGAGGAAATAGGCTACCCTGTCATTATTAAAGCGACTGCCGGCGGCGGCGGTAAAGGAATACGTGTGGCACGTTCCAAAGAAGAGCTGATCAGCGGTATCAGGATAACTCAAAAAGAAGCAGAGACGGCCTTTGGCAACCCAGGGGTTTATATAGAGAAATTCATTGAAGATTTTCGCCATGTGGAAATACAAGTTTTGGCGGATAAGCATGGAAATGTGGTGCATCTTGGTGAAAGAGACTGCAGTATACAGAGGCGTCTTCAGAAATTGATTGAAGAGAGCCCGTCCCCGGCGCTCACACCTGAAATCAGGGAACAGATGGGGGCTGCCTCGGTAAAGGCAGCGAAAGCTGTAGGTTATGAAGGCGCAGGGACCATTGAGTACATCTTTGACCGCAAAAGTCAAAACTTCTATTTCATGGAGATGAATACCCGGATTCAGGTGGAACACCCTGTAACAGAAATGGTTACAGGCATAGATCTGATAAAAGAACAAATTAAAATTGCCGACAATGAAGAACTTTCTTTCAAACAGGAAGACGTTACGTTTGACGGATGGGCGATAGAGTGCCGTATCAACGCAGAAAACCCATTTAAAAACTTTATGCCATCAGCCGGCGATATACAGATGTATCTACCGCCTGGAGGTCTTGGCGTCAGGGTTGATTCGGCAGCATACCCAGGCTACCGCATTCCGCCGTATTACGATTCTATGATTGCCAAATTGATTACATATGGTCCTACGCGAGAGGAAGCGATTAAAAGGATGAAACGCTCATTGGATGAGTTTGTGGTGGAAGGAGTCCATACGACTATACCTTTTCATCGTTTGATCATGGATCACGAAGTATTTAAAAAAGGCGATTTCAACACGAATTTCTTGGAAGAACATCCAATCGTAGAAGAAAAGGAACAGTAAAGCCGAACTTTCATCATACAGATACGAGGAGTGATTAGATGAGTGAACAACCAATGCTTAATGTCAGTGAAGACATGAGCCTGGGAACTGTAGAAGTAGCTCCGGAAGTGATCGAGGTTATCGCAGGTATTGCAGCATCCGAAGTAGAAGGCCTGTATGCCATGAGAGGGAACTTTGCTTCGGGAGTTGCAGAGAGGTTTGGCAGAACTACTCATACTAAAGGGGTAAGGGTGGAACTGACAGATACCGCGATTATTATTGATTTGTTTG
Organism: Virgibacillus sediminis; assembly: GCF_042643265.1. Taxonomy (NCBI): domain Bacteria; kingdom Bacillati; phylum Bacillota; class Bacilli; order Caryophanales; family Bacillaceae; genus Virgibacillus; species Virgibacillus sediminis. The sequence continues at coordinate 42,419 of NZ_JBHRRZ010000014.1, forward strand.
TCATTCTTAATTACGGTGTCTCGATTCCACAGGTTGCCCAGAACATCCAATCAGTGATCCGGCAGACCATCAAAAATATGACAGCTTTGGAAATTGAAGAGATCAATGTCCATGTTGTAGGCATGCAGATGGATGCAGGAACAGAGGAAATAGATGATTAATTGATGGGGGCCAAGAGTTGTTTTCTTTTGGCTCCTTCCTTTATTAAATGGCTGCTCCGACAGTGTGGCCGGCTGGAAGAATCATCTAGCGTCGGAATCCTAATCATGATATGATGAACTGCAGATAAGCTTATAGAGGAGTTATGGAAATGAATCGACATAAAGCAAGGGAAAAAGCTCTCCAAATCCTTTTTCAAATGGATATCCATGAGGATGAATCTCAGGCAGAAATGGAGGAAATGATCATTTCGGAAGGGAATGACGAGTTCCTCAGGAGTCTGGTAGAAGGTGTGCGCAAATCGAAGGAAGAATTAGACAGTATTATTGCAAATAAGCTGGAAAACTGGTCGTTCGACCGTATCGCATCAGTAGAAAAAACCATCCTGCGCATCGCAGCCTATGAAATTAACTACCTTGATGACATTCCTCCTACTGTTTCCATCAACGAGGCAGTAGAACTGGGGAATCGGTTTGGTGATGAAAAATCCGGGAAGTTCATCAACGGTGTATTGTCAAAAATAATTGCTTAAAAAGGGGAATGGTAACAGTGTCAGCTGAAGTAATTAATGGAAAAGATCTCTCATATGAATTGAAACAGGAAATGAAAGAAGAGGTTAATGTATTGAAACACAAGGGGCTGACTCCGCATTTAACAGTCATCATTGTTGGAGACAACCCTGCTTCCAAATCCTATGTACGGGGAAAACAGAAGGCCTCTGATGAAGTTGGTATTTCTTCTGATGTAATTGAACTTCCAGCCTCGACATCGGAGGAAGAGCTGTTGCAGATCATTACAGAACTAAATAATGATTCTACTGTTCACGGTATTTTGGTCCAACTGCCGCTGCCGGAGCATATAAGAGAAGAAAGTGTAATAGTATCTATTGACCCTTCCAAGGATGTAGATGGTTTCCACCCGGTCAACATTGGACGTATGATGACAGGAGAGGATACGTTTCTACCTTGTACTCCAGCTGGTATCATTACTATGCTGAAATCAAAAAACATAGAGATATCTGGTAAACATGCTGTCGTATTGGGACGCAGCAATATTGTCGGTAAACCAGTAGGTCAGCTGCTTCTTAACGAGAATGCTACCGTTACATATTGTCATTCGAGAACAAATGATTTAAAGGCCTTCACAAAACAGGCTGATATTCTGGTGGTGGCTCTTGGCATACCAGAAATGATCAATGATACGCATCTTAAAGAAGGCGCGGTTGTAATTGATGTAGGAATTAACCGGCTGGACGATGGTTCCTTGACAGGGGATGTAGATTTTGATCGTGCAAAAGAGGTCACATCCTACATAACACCTGTACCACGCGGAGTCGGCCCAATGACCATAACCATGCTTCTTAAGAATACGATCAAGGCTGCACGGGGACTGTCAGGGAATTGAAAGGTGAGTTCTTAACGGTTACCGCGTTGACCAAATACATTAAGCGGAAATTTGAGACAGACCGCCATTTAAGAAGTGTGATGCTTAAAGGAGAAATATCGAACTTTAAGCATCACAGCCGTGGACATATGTATTTGACAATCAAGGATGATAACGCAAGAATTCAAGCAGTTATGTTCGCCGGCAGCAACAAGTATCTAAAGTTTAAGCCGGAAAACGGAATGAAGGTGCTCATTAAAGGAGAAGTAAGTGTTTTTGAACCTTACGGGCAGTATCAGATGTATATTCAGCAGATGGAGCCGGATGGTGTAGGGGCATTGTACCTGGCATATGAGCAACTGAAGGAAAGATTGTTCAAGCAGGGTTGGTTCGATCCATCCTATAAAAAAAAGATACCCGAGTATCCCGGACATATAGGTATTGTCACTTCGCCAACCGGGGCTGCCGTCCGAGACATAATAACAACATTGAACAGAAGGTATCCCCTCGTCGAAAAAACTGTCATTCCCGTTCTTGTACAAGGTGAAAACGCCGCACAGTCAATCAAACGGGGCATTGAGCTTGCAAATCAGCGCGGGGATTTTGATTTGCTGATTGTCGGCCGGGGCGGGGGTTCCATAGAGGAGCTTTGGAGCTTCAATGAGGAAATTGTAGCTGAGGCAATCTTTCAATCTGACATTCCGATAATCTCAGCTGTAGGGCATGAGACGGATCATACCATTTGCGACTATGTTGCTGATCTGCGGGCGCCCACCCCGACAGGTGCCGCTGAAATAGCTGTCCCTTCCCGACTTGACCTGCTAGATAGAGTCAATAAATTGAGAAACGGGCTGGACAGGGAGCTTGGAGGGCTGATTAAAGAGTCCCAGCGCCACTTGCAGAGGGTTAACCAGTCTTACGCATTCCGTTATCCCGAACAGCTTATTAGGACAAAAGAGCAGGAACTAGACCGGCGGCTTGAAGCCCTAAAAAGGTCTGCCGCCATTATACTCGAGGGAAAGCGCAATGATTATATTAATATCAACAAACGCCTGATTATGCAGCACCCTGAAAAGCAGTTGGAACAAGCTAAAAGCAGACTTGAAGCTCTCCAAAAAGAACAGCACCGTCTCATGAAAGAGAAAGTAGAACGTAGATATTCCGAATTAAACCAAGCTGTAGAAAAGTTAATGCTTCTTAATCCTTTGGAAACAATGAAGCGAGGCTTTGCCCTTCCGTACAATAAAGAAGGGGAGATTATAAAAACAAGGAAACAAGTGCAGGCAAATGATATCATCCAGGTAAAAATCAAGGATGGAAATTTAACCTGTGAGGTGTTGGATGTAGAGGAGGCTAACCGTGAGCGAGAAGAAGGAAATATCCTTTGAAGAAGCAATGGAGAATCTGGAAAATATTGTAGGTGAGCTGGAACAAGGGGATGTCCCACTTGAGAAAGCAATCAACTATTATCAGGAAGGGATGATCCTGAGCAAATTATGTAGTGATAAGCTGAAGCATGTCCAGGACAAAATGACAAAGATCATGAACGAGCAAGGGGACCTTGAGCAGTTTGACTTGCAGGAGGAAGAATAACATTGAATAAGACCCTTAGCAGCTTTATTGAAGAGAAAAAACAAATAATAGAAGTAGAATTGGAGCGTAAACTTGATACACTGGAAATTCCACAGAGACTAAAAGAGTCCATGCTGTATTCCCTGGAAGCAGGGGGGAAAAGGCTGAGACCTATTCTGCTTCTGGCCAGCTATGAGGCATATAATGGAAAGGGAGACAAAGCTCTCTCTGCAGCGGCGGCCCTTGAAATGATTCATACCTATTCATTGATCCATGACGATCTGCCTGCAATGGATGATGATGATCTGCGAAGAGGAAAGCCAACCAACCACAAAGTTTTTGATGAGGCTACCGCTATTTTGGCAGGTGATGCCCTTCTCACTTTTAGTTTTGAAATTATTTTGGATGACCCTTTGCTGGATAGTGAAGAAAAAGTCACGTTGACAAGGGCCTTGACCCATGCCAGTGGTGCTGCAGGCATGGTTGGGGGGCAAATCAAGGATATGCAGGCTGAAAAAACTCCTATAACCCTGGATGAAATGGAGACCATTCATGACCTAAAGACAGGGGAACTCTTGAAATTCGCCGTCTTTGCAGGAGCTTATTTGGGGAGGGCAGATAAAGAACAATTGGCTCATCTACAGCGCTTTGCCTATTATCTTGGCCTAATATTTCAAGTTCAGGACGACATACTTGATGTGACCGGCAACGAAGAGAGAATGGGGAAGGCAGTGGGAAGCGATGAGTCCAATGAAAAGAGCACTTATCCCAAGATACTTGGCTTGGAAGGAGCAATTAATAAGAAATCCACCTATGTCAAAAAGGCCCAAAATTCGTTGAAAAATGCAGGTGCGGACGGTACTTTGCTGGAAATGCTGATTAATTATATCAGCGAACGAGATCATTAGCACCTTGTAGCAACAAGTGATAAATTATGATATAATATGAGTATCTAAGGGATGGTGCAGTATTCTAGTCAGTCTTCCTCTCCTGAAGGCGGGCCTAAAAATCCGCTAAAGGGCACATCGATGAAGTTCCTTGTGTAGGCTTGAGGCGCCCAGCCTTGGGTCTATGCTGGGAGTTAAGGTTTTCGGGCGATCCGCAAAGGCATGTGGGCGTTGACCCGATTACCGCGGAGGCCCATCTCTGTCGTGGCTTCTAAGCCTAGCGGTCATGATGGAATGGGGTATGAACCTGCGTAATAAGGAAAGGGATACCTTATTTGCAGCGTAGCCTGCCTTGAGTGGTGTTGAGGGGATTAGGACCTTAAATTATAGGTCAGATGGCCACTGTCCTGTAATTTTCTTTCCTATGAAATCAACACTGCAAAAGAGGCTAGGGAGCGGGCAGAGGCTGTTGAGGAAATCTCCTAGACTGTTCCTATGACATCCAAAAGGGATTATAGTGTGGACTAAGTGGTAATCCAGTCGAACTTTCGGAGACGGAGTTCAGGTGGATTTAAAGGGGAACCGCCTGCATGGCAACATAGGGTATCCACCTGGGAAAACCTACTGGACCTAAGCCGCAGTTTTAACCTTTGGGATGACCATCCCTTCTTTACATAATAGATAATCGGGGTTGACCATGGATAACAAATTAAAAAAATCATTAAAATTCAGCTTTACTATTGCCGTTATCACATTTGTGTTAGCGGCTATTTTTTCAGTCATATCATCGTCGTTGCTTAATGATGTAATCTGGATTGCAGGATTGATCATCGTATTGATCATTGTACTGATAGGTGTATTTTTCGATATGCTAGGAATAGCGGCAACCGCTGCGGATGAAAAACCATTCCATGCAATGGCAGCCGAGAAGGTGAGCGGGGCAAAACAGGCAGTAGCAATCACCCGTAACGCAGACAGATTCGCCAGCTTTTGCAACGATGTAATAGGCGATATTTCCGGAATTGTAAGTGGCACGGCTTCCGCTATTGTTGTTCTTCAAATTGCCAGAATCTTCGGGGATGGAGAGGGTTCTTCCCTTCAACTTGTATTGTCAACCATATTGACAAGTCTCGTTGCGGCCCTTACAGTAGGCGGCAAGGCTGTCGGCAAAACATTGGCAATTCACTCATCAACCACCATCATTTTTACAGTGGGGAAAATTGCCGCCTGGATGGAAGACCATTTAAAAATAACCATTTTGTCCAATAATACAAAGAAGAGATAGAAATAACCGTCCGTGCTAGGGCGAAAAGAGGAATTAAAGAAATGAGCAAAAAACGACTCGACGAATTATTAGTAGAACGGGAATTGATTGATTCAACAGATATGGCTAAACGCCTGGTAATGGCTGGTAGCGTTTATTCCGATCAGATACGGATGGATAAGCCTGGAATGAAAGTGGATGAAAATATTCCGCTGTCTGTTAAGGTAAAGCATATTCCGTATGTAGGAAGAGGGGGGCTAAAGCTGGAAAAAGCCCTGGATGTTTTTCGGATTTCGGCTGAGGGCCGAACAATGGTGGACATTGGGTCATCCACCGGAGGATTCACGGATTGCGCGCTTCAGAATGGAGCTCGGCTCTGCTATGCTATTGATGTAGGTTATAACCAGCTTGACTGGAGATTAAGGAACGATGAGCGAGTTGTGGTAATGGAGCGGACGAATTTCCGTTATGTCACACCGGAGATGCTGGAACACGGGAAACCGGATCTTGCCACCATTGATGTTTCCTTTATTTCTCTGAAAAAAATGCTTCCTGTCTTGAAGGAACTGTTGGAGGCCAAGAGCGATGTAGTCGCCCTAATTAAACCTCAGTTCGAAGCCCGCCGTGAAGAAGTAGGAGAAAAGGGGATTGTCCGTGAGAAGAAGGTACACCAACGAGTGGTAGGAGAAATTATCGGCTTTGCAGAACAGGAAGGATACCAAATGTATGGATTGACATATTCGCCTATTACTGGTGGAGATGGAAACATAGAATTTTTGGGTCATTTCGGCTGGGGAAAGACGGAAGAGGGATGCCAGTTTACGGATCAAGATATAATTGATGCAGTTGATGAAGCACATGATGCCCTCCATCCCCAAAAAAATCATTGAGTTCAGGAAGTAGAGGAGGTGGAAAAATGAGCAAGGTTCAGCGCCATATTAAAATACGGGAACTGATTACGGAGCGGGAGATTGAAACACAGGACGAGCTTGTCGATCTATTGAAAGAGCTTGGATATAATGTCACTCAGGCCACTGTATCCAGGGATATTAAGGAACTTCATCTTGTCAAAGTTCCATCAAGGAACGGCAATTATAAATACAGCCTTCCTGCAGATCAGCGTTTCAACCCCTTAGAGAAACTTAAGCGGCTGATAATGGATGCTTTTGTGAAAATTGACCATGCCAGTCATTTTATCGTGTTAAATACGCTGCCGGGCAATGCACATGCGATTGGTGTCCTTGTTGATAATCTGGATTGGGAAGAGATTATGGGTACGATTTGCGGAGATGATACGTGTCTGATCATCTGCAAAAGTGAAGAAGACAGCGTAAGAATCAAAGAACGTTTTCTGGAGATGCTATAAGTCTTTTAGGGGTAGAGGTGAAGCTATATGTTAACGGAACTGTCCATCAATGATTTCGCCATTATTGAGCATGTGTCGATGACTTTCACTGAAGGGCTTACAGTTCTTACTGGTGAAACCGGGGCAGGGAAGTCAATCATCATTGATGCAATACAACTGTTGGCCGGCGGAAGGGGATCTGTCGAATTTGTCAGACATGGAGCTAAAAAGGCGGAAATTGAAGGGTTGTTCACCATAGAAGGAAGTGATCATCCTGTCTACGAAAAAGCTGAAGCATACGGAATAGACATCCAAGATGGACAAGTGGTTCTTCAACGGGTTATAACAGCGAATGGTAAAAGTATCTGCCGGGTCAACAGTAAGCTCGTTACACTTGCCATTCTGAAAGAATTCGGCAAAACATTGATTGATATCCATAGCCAGCATGAAACCCAGTCGTTAATGAACCCGGAGAATCATATTGATCTGCTGGATCTTTATGAGCCAAAAAAAATTGCCAGGGCAAAACAGGAATATACATATCTGTATGAAAAGCTGAGCACGCTAAAAAAGAGATATACACAACTTAATGATAATGAACAGGAAATGGCACATCGGCTGGACCTTCTCGAGTTTCAGAGGAGAGAGTTGGAGCAGGCAAACCTTTCACCGGATGAGGACATAGCACTTGAAGAGGAAAGAAGATCCCTGGCAAATTACCAGCGCATATTTCAAGGACTGCAGGATACTTATACTGCCCTTTACGGAGAGCAGAGAGGGCTTGACTGGTTGAACCAGGCACAGGTAGCTCTCCAGGACGCAAAGGAGTTTGATCCTTTTATTGCAGAGAAGGCCGAGGAACTAAGCAATAGTTATTATATTTTGGAAGATCTGACGTATAGTATACGCAGTCATATCGACAGTCTGGAATATAACCCAGGCAGGTTGAACGAAATTGAAGCAAGGCTGGATGAAATTAACAGACTTAAGAAGAAGTATGGATCCACCGTCAATGAAATACTGGAGTATTCGGCACAGATAGAGGAAGAGATTGAGGAAATCACCAATAAGGATTCCCATTTAAACAACTTATCCAGTCAAATAAGTGAGTTAGCCCAGGATGCTTACCTTGAAGCAAAACAACTCCATGATATTCGGAAAGAAGCAGCAGAATCGCTTGGGAATGAAGTGCATCAGGAATTGAAGAGCCTTTATCTGGAAAAAGCCACTTTCTCCATCTCTTTTAATGAGGAGCCTATAGGAGAGGGCAAGTCCGATATACTTCATAAAAATGGATTTGATCAAGTGCGTTTTATGATTTCGACGAATTTGGGGGAACCCCAAAAAGAACTGAATAAAATTGCATCTGGTGGCGAGATGTCGAGAATTATGCTTATCCTAAAAAAGATTTTTGCAAAACACCAAGGGGTAACAAGCGTGATATTTGATGAAGTCGATACAGGGGTAAGCGGACGGGTAGCCCAAGCAATTGCTGAAAAGATTGTTCAAATTTCCAAAGATTCGCAAGTCCTGTGTATAACTCATCTACCACAGGTGGCTGCTATGGCAGACATACACAAATTTATCGAAAAAAATCAAAAGAATAACCGGACATCTACAAAGGTCTCCGAGTTGACGGAAGAGCAGCAGATAGAGGAGTTAAGCAGAATGATCACAGGTACAAAATTGACGGAAACAGCAAAAGATCATGCCAAGGAGCTGTTGGAACTTGCATCCTCCTTTAAAACACATAGTGCTTTATAGATGCCAGGGGCTATCCCCCTGGTTTTATTTTATGCACTAAAAAATTTACAGAATGTATGTTGGAAAGGTTTAACATCTTTCTTATGTTTCACCAGTTTAAAAAGCCATCCAATAGGTCAAATTAGAAGTACAGAAATAAAAATGGTGGTATGGGGTAGGAGCGAGGAGAGTGAATTAATGGACTGGAATAAAGAAAATAAGTTACGAATATGCTCCGGTATGCTTATTTTGATTGCCTTGTTGGCAATTCCTTTCATTACCCCTATTCAAAAATATATTTCAATACCCACGGATATTGTTACTTTTGAAGGACAGACCCCCGTAGAGTTGCCAGAATTTGGAGGTAACGCTTCACTCAATACAGCCGATGACAGTATACAGGCTATAGATAGTTCCGGCTTCTATGCTAAAGAGCCGGGAGAAAGCGAACTCTTTTACGAAGTTGCAGGTTTTCCTGTCAAAAAAGTTAATGTTTCCGTTCTAGAGGATGTTGAGGTAATCCCGGGCGGGCAATCCATTGGAGTTCAACTAAATACACTTGGTGTTCTAGTGGTAGGACACCATTTGGTAAATGGTCCTAATGGAACAGCCTCTCCAGGAGAAGAGGCTGATATTAAAGTCGGAGACATGATTGTTGAAATAAATGGAGAACCGATCAAATCAATGGAAGAGGTAAAACCACTTGTAGAAGAAGCCGGTAAAAACCAGGAGAATCTCAAGGTCACCTTAAAAAGGGGAGATGAAACCATTGATACAACACTTGAACCGGTGCTTGATAAGAAGGAAAATGATTATAAAATTGGTGTTTATATAAGGGATTCAGCAGCAGGTATAGGTACCATGACTTTTTATGACCCAAAGTCCCATAACTATGGCGCCCTTGGACATGTCATATCAGATATGGATACCCAAAAACCGATTGAAATTAATGATGGCACAATTGTTCGATCATCTGTTACCTCTATAGAGAAAGGTAATAATGGCACTCCCGGTGAAAAGCAAGCGAAATTTTCCTTAAAGGAAAACCGGATTGGAACTATAACAAAAAATAGTCCGTTTGGCATTTTTGGCGAACTGAATAATCCGATTGAGAATGGAAACTATGACGAGCCAATGCCTGTAGCTCTCTCCCATGAAGTGGAAGAAGGGCCGGCAAAGATATTAACTGTGCTGGAGGGGGAAAAAGTAGAGGAATTTGATGTAGAAGTAGTAAGCAGTGTCCCTCAAAAGTTTCCAGCTACAAAAGGAATGGTCATCCAGATCAGTGATGAGAGATTATTGGATAAGACTGGCGGAATTGTACAGGGAATGAGCGGTAGTCCGATCATCCAGAACGGAAAAATAATAGGTGCAGTTACACATGTGTTTGTAAACGATCCCACTTCTGGTTATGGTGTCCATATCGAATGGATGCTGCAGGAGGCTGGAGTGGATATATACAATCAGGAGAAAGCCAGCTAAGTTAAGACTTGCTTTGGATTAAGTTCCATCGCAAGTCTTTTTTATAAAATTTTTAACATTTATATGGAAAATTATGCTATACTTCATTTATGAAATATTATTCGACAAAACTGCAATATTTATAGCAAATCATGGCGTAATTCTTCGATAATTAAAGTATAAGGAAGATAAATAAAAATAAACCAATGTTTTTCCAAAATATGAAGGATATTTAAATCTTTTGTTGAATATATACTATGGGTAAAAGACAGTATTAGATAAGGGAGGACTTTTTTGGTGGAAAAAATTTCTGTTTGTCTTGTTGACGACAATAAAGAGCTCGTACAACTTATGGAGGATTATTTTGAGGAACAATCGGACATTGAAGTGATTGGAACTGCATATAATGGCAGGGACTGTTTGAATATGCTGGAGGATCTGCAGCCTGATGTTGTTATTCTGGATATAATTATGCCGCATATTGACGGACTGGCTGTATTGAATACCCTAAAATCATCAGACAGGGAGAAAACCCCTCAGGTTATTATGCTCACTGCTTTCGGCCAGGAAGAAGTTATGAAGAAGGCGGTGGCATTAGGGGCATCTTATTTTGTATTAAAACCTTTTGATTTGGGTCATCTTGCCGATCAGATCCGTCAAATTGAAGGCAATTCTGCTACTCCTTCCAATTCAAGGAATTTAATTAGAAAAGAGAAACAAGGTAAGGACATTGAAGCAAGCATCACCAATATTATTCATGAGATAGGCGTACCGGCCCATATTAAGGGTTACATGTATCTGCGTGAGGCGATCACTATGGTTTATAATGATATCGAATTACTCGGTTCTGTCACAAAAGTTCTATATCCGGACATTGCAAAGAAATTCAATACCACTGCTTCCCGGGTGGAAAGGGCTATACGCCATGCAATTGAAGTAGCCTGGAGTCGAGGGAACATTGATTCCATTTCCGCCTTGTTCGGTTATACGGTAAATGTATCTAAGGCAAAACCGACCAACTCCGAATTTATAGCAATGGTGGCAGATAGGCTGCGGCTGGAACACAGGGCGAGTTGAACAGAGGAATCAAAAAATATTACTGTACATGGGTGGGCCACCTATATACAGTAATATTTTTTAGTCCTTTGCTATTTTATTCGAAAAAGGCAGTATACAAAGATTGAAGTGCTCTTTGCAGTCCTTCCGACTCGATTCCGAACATCATCGAAACCTCCGAAGAACCTTGGTTAATCATTTCAATGTTGACATTGGCGGTAGAGATAGCTGTCGTTGCCCGCTGAGCAATGCCGATCGTGCTTACTAAGCCTTCACCTACAACCATGATCATAGCAAGATCCCGATGGATGTCTATTTTCTCAGGCTGCAGTTCTTTTTTCATCCGTTCCATTACCCTTTTTTCCTTTTCTGGTGTCAAAAGGCTTTCACGGATAATAATGGACATATCATCAATGCCTGATGGAGCGTGCTCAAATGAAACCTCTTCATCCTCCAGAATTTGAAACAGCTTGCGTCCAAAACCAACTTCCCTGTTCATCAGGAATTTGCTTATATAGATGCTGCAAAAGCCGGTGTCACTAGCAATGCCGACCACGCATTTATCACTTTCTTTTTTCTCTGCCACGATATTTGTCCCTGGTGCCTGCGGATTATTAGTATTCTTGATACAGACAGGAATCCCTTTTTCAAACGCAGGTATCAGCGCTTCATCATGGAAAACGGAGAAGCCTGCATAGGAAAGTTCCCGCATTTCCCGATACGTTAAGGTAGTGATTTCTTTCGGGTTGTCCACAAGCGTAGGGTTTACCGTAAAAACAGAGTCGACATCTGTGAAATTCTCATACATATCAGCTTTTACTCCGGCCGCTATAATCGCGCCGGTGATATCTGATCCGCCCCTTGAAAAGGTAATGAGCTCTCCTTCTTTTGTATAACCGAAAAATCCGGGAATGACAAAAATTCCGTCTTTTTCCCTTAAAGAATAGATCTTTGAAAAGCTTTCCTTCAATATATGTGCATTTCCCGGGTCATTGCTTACAATGATCCCTGCTTCTTGAGGATTTATGTAAGATGCATTTTCTCCGACTGATTGCAGATAAGCACTCAGGATTTTTGCCGAGCTGTCTTCTCCTACAGCTTTCAAAGCGTCCAGCTTTAACTCGATCGAGGTATCTTTTCTTAGGACTTCTTGAATTGTTCCCTCAATATCATCCAGGATATTTTGAGGAAGGCCCAGATCATCGACAATCTCCTTGAATCGGTCCATTACCTTTACAATATGCTGGTCATAGTCTTTACCATCCCTATAAGAATCTCCCAATTGAATGAGCATATCTGTAACCTTTTCATCACCCGAATATCTTTTACCCGGTGCTGAAACTACCACAAATTTCCGATCGGCATCCGAACGGATAATATCTCCTACTTTTTGTAACTGTACTGCATTAGCGACAGAACTGCCGCCAAATTTAGCGACTTTCATTCAATTTCCCCCTACAATGAATATTTTTATTTTTTTATCATAACACAGCTTCCAATGAGTGTTAAGTAAGACCGGGTAAAGCTGTTCCGATCTTACTTCGATCCTTTATCTTTCTGCTGCCTTTTTCGATCCCGGTGGACAACGAAGCCAGCAATAAAGCCAATACCCACTATAAAAAGAATTAGCCCTGCCACAAACTGGATACTACTAAGGAAAAAGATAGGATACACACTATCGAATAATGTATCTCTCATCAATTTAATCCCAATGGCGGCAATAATTCCGGGAATAAGCAACACAGCAATTGCCACAATTCTGACCATAATGATCCCTCTTTAATTTATAAACTTTTATAAGTATAACAAAAATTGTTTTATATAGAAACAATGCTTTACTTGCTAAGACATGCACGTTATCGTATGATGAAATCATGCAAATTCATGCAAGGTGGGGTGCTATGAAACGTGTTCTTATTGTTGGTGCAGGCAAAGGGGGAACAGCTCTGCTGAAGATCCTTCATGCTGCTAATAAAATGCATATAATTGCAATTGTTGATAGCAGAGAGGAAGCTCCAGGTCTAAAACTTGCAGCGGAATATGGGATTACAGCGGGCCGTGATTGGTCAAACTGGATAAATGAAGCAGATATTATTGTAGAAGCTACCGGGGATGAAAGGGTACTTGATGAATTAATTCATAAAAGAGGCCGTCATGCTGTCGTCATTCCGGGTTCGGTTGCTTATATCATTTCCGAGTTGTTTGAGGAGAAGGAGTCATTATTCCAACAACTGAGAGCACAAATGAGAAACCAGGATCGAATTTTGAACAATATCCGCGATGGAATGATTGTCATTGATAATAAAGGAATCGTACAATTCGTAAATAAAAGCGCGGAGAGAATAGTGGATATTAAGAAGGAAGATTTTATAGGAAAACATATTGAGCTAGTCGTTCCAAATACCAGGCTTCCCCAGGTTCTGCGCAGTGAAAGGAAAGAAGTTAATCAGAAACTGTTGCTAGGGAATGGGAAAAAGGTCATAACCACCAGAATACCTTTCGCTGATTCGGAGAATAACCTTGTCGGTGCTTTTTCCGTTTTTAAGGATATTACGGAGGTAGTGAATTTAGCGGAAGAAAATACGGATCTGAAAGAAATTAAGACCATGCTGGAAGCTATTATCCAATCTTCTGATGAAGCAATAAGCGTTGCTGATGAACATGGAAACGGATTGATGATCAATCCTGCTTATACCAGAATCACAGGTCTCAAAGAATCAGAAATTATCGGAAAACCCGCAACCACGGATATTTCTGAAGGCGAAAGTATGCATATGAAAGTGCTCAAAACAAGGAGACCGGTGAGAGGGGTACGGATGAAACTGGGGCCATCGAAGAAGGATGTGGTTGTGAATGTAGCTCCCATCATTGTGGATGGAAAGATTAAAGGCAGTGTGGGTGTGCTACATGATGTGTCGGAAATACAATCATTAACCAAAGAATTACAGCGAGCCAGACAAATCATCCGTAATCTGGAAGCCAAATATTCTTTCAACGATATCATTGGAAATTCGCCTGAAATGAAACTTGCTCTTGAACAGGCAAAGGTTGGAGCGAAAACCCCGGCAACCGTCCTTCTGCGAGGAGAATCGGGGACCGGGAAAGAGCTCTTCGCACATGCCATCCATAATGAGAGTGACCGTAGGCATAATAAATTCATCCGTGTGAATTGTGCTGCTCTTGCCGAATCCATTCTGGAAAGTGAGTTGTTCGGCTATGAGGAAGGAGCTTTTTCAGGGGCAAAGCATGGCGGGAAGAAAGGTTTATTTGAAGAAGCAAACATGGGAAGTATTTTTCTGGATGAAATAGGAGAGCTCTCCCTAAATATGCAGGCAAAACTTCTTCGGGTCTTACAGGAAAATGAAATAGTCCGTGTCGGTGGGGCCGAACCAATTTCCTTAGACGTAAGGATAATAGCCGCAACAAATGTTAATTTAGAGAAAGCTGTAATGGCAAAGGCATTTCGCGAAGATCTTTATTATCGGTTAAACCGTCTTCCTATCTTTATCCCTGCGCTTAGGGAAAGGGTAACTGATTTGCCTGCCCTAGCAGAGCATTCTATCCGGAAAATGAACCAGGATTACGGGAGAAGTGTCAATAGGTTGGAGCACGATGCCTTAGATTATTTGAAAAGATATCATTGGCCGGGGAATATAAGGGAATTGGAGAATGTAATTGGACGGGCGATGATCTACATGGACATCGGCGAGGAAGTAATCAAGAAAGAACATCTCCCCTCACTGGGAGGCGGTTCCTCCATGAGGATGTCAAGGGAAGTTGGAGATATGAAGGAGAGAACGCTGCAACAAGCCACAGAGGAGTTTGAACGTGAATTTATCCGGGCTGCATATAAAAGGAATGGCTATAATAAAACGAAAACTGCCAAAGAGTTAAATGTGTCTATTCGCAACCTATATTATAAGTTGGAAAAATATAACATAGATAAAAATAGCATGCAATAAATTGCATATATGAAAAAAAGTTCATGTGGAGGAAGCCTTAAAATGAAGCGTTTACAGTTAATTTTTATTGGCACGCTTTTTGCTTGGTTAATAGTGGGAAGGGGTTGAACATGAGGGCATTATCATCTCTGAAAAGTATCATACCATCTCATAAGAAGACAGTGGCTGTCGCTAACGCCGCAGATGCAAGTGTGTTGGCTGCAGTGAAGGCAGCCATGGATCAACAGGTATGCCATTTTATCCTGGTAGGTAATAAAACAGATATCTCAGCCGCTGCTCTACATGCAGGGTTGGATGTTATGCAGCCAGGTCTTGAAATAAGGCATATGGCCGATACTGATAAGGCTGCAAGAGAAGCTGTGGCTGCCGTGAAAAACCGGGAAGCTGAATTAGTAATGAAGGGTAATCTGCCAACTAAAAATTTATTGAGTGCAGTATTGGATAAGGATGCCGGCTTGAGGACTGGAAAGATACTGTCCCATTTGGCATTGTTTGAAATTCCTGCCTTAGATCGACTAGTACTTTTAAGTGATGCTGCCTTGAATATCCAACCAAATTTGAAAGAAAAACAGCACATCATCCAAAATGCTAAGGAAGCAGCCAAAGCGATTGGGATTCCCATTCCTAGGATTGCTTTACTTGCTCCAGTAGAAACTGTTAATGAGTCGATGCAATCTACGATGGATGCTGCAATGTTGACTCAAATGAATAGACGAGGGCAGATCTCCGGTTGTATAATCGACGGTCCGCTAGCTTTTGACGCAGCGATCTCACGAAAAGCAGCAGAGCAGAAAGGTATAGATTCAGAAGTTGCCGGCATGGCAGATGTACTGGTTGTCCCAACTATAGATGCTGGTAATATGCTTTATAAATCGTTCATTTATGTGGGTGGAGCAAAGGTAGCATCAATCGTCACTGGAGCAAAAGCTCCCGTTGTGCTTACTTCCCGGGCGGATTCTGCTGATAGTAAATTACATTCGTTAACGTTAGGTTTGGCGGTCGCCAACAAAACATAGGAGGCAATAATGATGGAGATATTCAGTTACATGGAAAAATTTGATTATGAGCAATTAGTGTTCTGCCAAGATAAAAATTCTGGGTTGAAAGCTATTATTGCAATCCACGACACTACTCTGGGACCTGCGCTTGGCGGGACTAGGATGTGGACATATCAGTCGGAAGAAGAGGCTGTTGAAGACGCCTTGCGGCTGGCTAAGGGAATGACATATAAGAATGCTGCAGCTGGTCTCGATTTGGGAGGCGGTAAAACAGTTATAATAGGGAATCCTAAAACGGATAAAAATCCGGAAATGTTCAGGGCTTTCGGCCGGTATATCCAGGGGCTGAATGGCAGGTATATTACAGCAGAGGATGTAGGGACCACCGAAGAAGATATGGATCTTATCCACTTGGAAACGGACTATGTAACGGGCGTCTCCAAAACATCCGGTTCTTCTGGCAACCCTTCGCCTGTCACTGCTTATGGTGTATATAAAGGGATGAAAGCTGCTGCCAAAGCCGCCTATGGGGACGACTCTCTTCAAGGGAGGACGGTCGCAGTACAGGGGATAGGGAATGTAGCTTACAAACTTTGTGAATTCCTTTATGAAGAAGGCGCAAATTTAATTGTCACCGACATTAATAAGGAAGCAGTAAATCGTGCGGTTGAGGCATTTGGGGCCAAGGCAGTAGATCCACAGGATATTTATGAGTTGGATTGCGACATTTATGCTCCATGTGCCCTGGGCGCAACCATAAATGATGATACAATATCAAAGCTGAAAGCTAAAGTGATTGCCGGTTCTGCCAATAATCAGCTTAAAAATTCCGAACATGGGAGAATTATTCATGAAAAGGGTATAATTTATGCTCCTGATTATGTAATAAATTCTGGCGGTGTCATTAATGTGGCCGATGAGCTTCAGGGCTATAATCCAGAAAGGGCTATGAAGAAGGTAGAGACCATTTATGACAGCCTCACCAGAGTCTTCGAAATTTCAGAACGGGATAATATTCCAACGAACATTGCGGCAGATCGTATGGCTGAAGAGAGAATCCAATCGGTCAGGAAATCCAGGAATCAGTTTCTGCTCAACAATCACCATATTTTGAGCAGGAAATTTAATAATAGATAGTAATGGAGGTTTGTATGGTGCGGAGAAGTAACAGGGTACTCGTCATCAATCCTGGCTCCACTTCCACAAAGATAGGTGTTTTTGATGAAGACATCTGTGTTTTTCAGAAAACGATCCGGCATGACCCCCAGGAATTAAACCAATTTAACCGTATCATTGACCAGTATGACTTTCGTAAAAATGTCATTTTGGAAAACTTGGACTATGAAGGCATCAACATATCCAAGTTAAATGCGGTGTGCGGACGCGGAGGTCTGCTGAAGCCGATCGAGGGTGGTACTTATGCAGTCAATGAATCCATGCTGCATGATTTGAAGATCGGCTTAAATGGAGAACACGCTTCCAATTTGGGTGGGATCCTTTCGCATGAGATTGCGTTTGGTTTAAATATTCCTGCATTTATTGTAGATCCCGTCGTGGTGGATGAGCTGGAGGATATCGCTCGGTTCTCTGGATTTCCGGATATTCCGCGCAAGAGTATTTTCCATGCTTTGAATCATAAGGCAGTGGCCAGAAAGGCTGCGGCGGAGCTGGGTACAGCTTATGAGGATGCATCTATGATAGTTACCCATATGGGAGGAGGCATCACTACAGGGGCCCACCGGTATGGAAGAGTTATCGATGTTAATAACGGCCTGCATGGAGATGGCCCATTCTCACCTGAGAGAGCTGGAACAGTGCCTGCAGGGGATCTAGTCCAACTATGCTTCTCTGGAGAACTGTATCGGGATGAAGTAATGAAAAAACTGGTGGGTGAAGGAGGGTTAATGGCCTATCTTCAGACAAATGATGCTATGGAAGTGGAAAAACGGATAGAGAATGGAGATAGGCTGGCAAAGCAGGTATATGAGGCAATGGCTTATCAAATAGCCAAGGAGATCGGTGCAATGGCAGCCATACTTGAAGGGAAAGTAGATGCCATTGTATTAACAGGAGGCCTCGCTTACAGCAAATTGCTGATCCATCTGATTACTAAAAGGGTGAAGTGGATAGCAGATATACTCACTTATCCAGGTGAAAATGAATTGGAGGCTCTTAATGAAGGGGTCCTGAGGGTCCTGCATGGGGAGGAGCAGGCAAAAGTATATCCGGAATAATTAAATCGGTAAAGGAGTTTACTACATATGACAAAAGACTATGATCTCGTCGTACTTGGAGGAGGTACCGGAGGATATGTTGCTGCCATCCGAGCTTCCCAGCTTGGGATGCAAGTAGCGGTAGTGGAAAAGGGAGACCTGGGGGGTACCTGCCTGCATAGGGGCTGTATCCCTTCAAAAGCATTGTTGCGCAGTGCCGAGGTGCTCAGGCAAACTAAAAAAGCTGATGAGTATGGTGTGGAAACAGGAGCCGCTTCACTGAATTTCGACCGGGTACAGCAGCGCAAGCAAAAGATTGTAGATACTCTTCACAATGGAGTAAAGGCCCTGATGAAAAAGGGGAAAATTGATGTTTTCCAAGGATTTGGCCGTATATTGGGTCCAAGCATTTTTTCACCTATACCGGGGACAATCTCAATCGAGTATGACAATGGAGAAGAAAATACCATGATTGTTCCGAAGAATGTATTGATTGCCACGGGCTCCCGTCCTAACATACTCTCCGGAATATCTGTCGATGGAGTTCATGTGATGACTTCTGATGAAGCTCTGTCCATGGAAGAACTCCCTGAATCGATATTGGTAGTAGGCGGTGGAGTTATCGGTATTGAATGGGCATCCATGCTCTGCGATTTCGGAGTCAATGTGACTGTATTAGAATACTTAGACCGAATTTTGCCATCTGAAGATGAGGAAGTGGCCAAGGAAATAGAAAAGCAGTTAACAAGAAAAGGAGTCACTTTTGTAACAGGAAGCAAGGTTCTTCCGGAGACACTTCAAATCAAGGATGGTGTCTCCGTAGAGGCAGAAAAAGAGGGGGTTACAAATTTATTCCAATCGGAGAAAATGCTGATATCTGTTGGCAGGAAAGCGAACACTTCCAATATCGGCCTGGAAAATACCGATATCCAAATAGAGAAAGGATTCATAGAAACTAATCAATATTATCAAACAAAAGAGTCACATATTTATGCGATTGGTGATGTGATTGGCGGGATGCAATTAGCCCATGCTGCATCCCATGAAGGAATCACAGCTGTAGAGCATATGGCTGGAAAGGCCCCCTTGCCAATCGATTACAGTCAGGTTCCCTCCTGCATCTATTCTCATCCGGAAGCGGCAAGTATAGGTTTGACGGAGAAACAGGCCAGAGACCAAGGGTTTGATATTAAGATAGGAAGGTTTCCATTTAAGGCTGTAGGAAAAGCATTGGTCCACGGCGATACAGATGGCTTTGTAAAAATTATTGCTGACAAAGCGACCGACGACATTCTAGGGGTTCACATGGTTGGACCCCACGTGACGGATATGATTTCAGAAGCAAGCCTTGCAAAAATAGTGGACGCTACACCATGGGAAGTAGGCTCTGCTATCCACCCCCACCCAACCCTTGCCGAAGTGATAGGGGAAGCAGCGCTGGCTGTTGACGGTATGGAAATTCATGGTTGATATACAAGGAGGTTTTCGAAAATGGCAACAGCTCGACATATATCCTTAGGTTTAACAGATGAAACGGTTCTTGAGATGTATAAGACGATGCTTCTGGCCAGAAAATTAGATGAAAGATTATGGCTGTTGAATCGTGCAGGAAAGATACCATTTGTTATTTCCTGCCAAGGACAGGAGGCTGCACAGATTGGTGCATCTTTCGCACTGGACAGAGAGCAAGATTATGTGGCTCCTTATTACCGTGATATGGGTGTAGTGTTGGCTTTTGGTATGACAGCGAAGGAACTAATGCTCTCCAGCTTTGCTAAAGCAGAAGATCCTAACTCTGGCGGCAGACAGATGCCTGGACATTTTGGCCACAAGAAAAACAGGATTCTTTCTGGGTCTTCACCGGTAACCACTCAGGTACCACATGCAGTAGGTGTGGCATTGGCAGCAAAAATGGAAAATAAAGAGATTGTATCTTTTGCCACACTTGGAGAAGGGTCCTCCAACCAAGGGGATTTCCATGAAGGTTTGAATTTTGCAGGAGTGCATAAACTCCCTGTAATTACAATGGTAGAGAATAATCAGTATGCGATATCGGTACCTGTTGAGAAGCAGATTGCAAGCAATAGTGTAGCAGAACGGGCCGGCAGTTATGGAATGCCTGGAATAAAGGTAGATGGCAACGATCCTCTATCCGTATATGAAGCGGTCAAAAAAGCGAGGGATCGAGCTGTTAAAGGCGAGGGCCCTTCGCTGATTGAAGCTGTCACCTACCGTTTTACTGCTCATTCTAGTGATGATGACGACCGAACATATAGGGAGAGCAAAGAAGTGGAGGAAGCAAAGAAGAAGGATTCCTTAATCACATTTGCTGCATATCTGACTGAACATGGAATATTGACGAACGAAATTGAGGAAGGGATTCTGGATAATATAAAAAGTATGGTGGATGAAGCGACAGACTATGCGGAAGATGCACCATATGCAGAAGCGGAATCTGCTCTGAATTTTGTATATGAACAGTAGGGAGGAGACAGAAAATGCCGGTAATGTCTTATATTCAGGCAGTAACTGCTGCTTTACGGGAAGAAATGCAACGTGATGAGAAAGTATTTGTCCTCGGCGAAGATGTAGGGAAAAAAGGGGGAGTCTTCCGGGCGACGGATGGGCTTTATGAAGAATTTGGCGAAGCACGGGTCCTGGACACCCCTCTTGCAGAGTCTGCCATTGCTGGGGTAGGAATCGGAGCGGCTATGTATGGGATGCGTCCTGTAGCAGAGATGCAGTTCGCCGACTTTATTATGCCTGCTGTCAATCAGATTATTTCTGAAGCTGCTAAAATGAGGTATCGCTCTAATAATGACTGGAATGTCCCAATCACTATTCGAGCTCCATACGGAGGAGGCGTTCATGGAGCCCTTTATCATTCCCAGTCCGTAGAAGCGATTTTTGCCAATCAGCCCGGCCTAAAGATTGTTATGCCTTCAACACCGTATGATGTGAAGGGGCTATTGAAGGCGTCTATTCGCGATAACGATCCGGTATTATTCTTTGAGCATAAACGTGCCTACCGTCTTCTTAAAGGAGAAGTTCCTGAAGAAGATTATGTTCTCCCGATCGGCAAGGCTGATATAAAGAGGGATGGAAGCGACGTGACAGTTATCACATACGGCCTGGCTGTACACTTTGCAATGCAGGCTGCAGAGAAACTGGCTGAGGAAGGGATAGATGTTCATATCCTCGACTTACGTACCGTTTACCCTATGGATAAAGAGGCTGTCATAACTGCAGCAAAGAAAACAGGCAAGGTGCTGCTGATCACCGAAGATAACAAAGAAGGAAGTATAATAGGAGAGGCTTCAGCCATCATTGCCGAAAACTGCCTGTTTGACTTGGATGCGCCAATCCGTAGGCTTGCCGGGCCAGATGTGCCAGCTATGCCATACGCCCCTCCGATGGAAAAATATTTCATGATAAATCCGGATAAAGTGGAGGCGGCAATCAGGGATCTAGCCGAATTCTAGAAGAGCCGCCCTATTCTTCAATTGTAATGTGTCCAGGAGGATGGTGAATCTAAAGTTTTCAGTGAAACGAGTCGCTCCGGCGGCTGGCACTGAGCATTAAAAGGAGGAACGAAATGCCTACAGAAAAAATTACTATGCCTCAATTAGGAGAAAGTGTGACAGAGGGAACAATCAGCAGTTGGCTCATTCAGGCTGGGGATAAGGTGAACAAATATGACCCGATTGCCGAGGTGATGACCGATAAGGTAAATGCTGAAGTACCTTCTTCTTATTCCGGTATAATTAAAGAGCTTGTTGCTCAGGAAGGAGATACCATTGAGGTTGGGGACCTGATATGCTACATAGATACAGAAGGGCAAAACACAGATAATCCGTCTGGGTCCGCAGGTGAAACGCGAGAAAAACAACCGGAGGAGAGGTCCGCAACTGATGAAGGGAAATCGATGAAAAAGCGCTATTCCCCTGCTGTTCTTCGACTTGCTCAAGAAAACAATATAGACTTGGAACAAGTGGAAGGGACCGGAAGGCAGGGGAGAATTACTCGGAAAGATATGGAAAAAGTAATTTCTGAGACGAGCGTCTCCAAAGATAAACAGGTGGACCCTGGGATTGCTGAGCAGGAGGATGCCTCTATGGCCCGGAAACCTAAGGGTGTAGATTCCCCCCAGAAAGCTGGGCATGGTGATATTGAGATACCTGTTACCGGGGTAAGAAAGGCAATCGCTCAGAATATGACACGATCTACCCAGGAGATCCCTCATGCCTGGATGACTGTAGAAGTGGATGCTACGGAAATGGTCCGATTCCGGAACAAAAACAAAGAAGAATTCAAACAAAATGAAGGGTATAGTCTCACTTTCTTTGCATTCTTTGTGAAGGCTGTTGCACAGGCGCTCAAGGAGTTCCCTCAACTTAACAGCACTTGGGCGGAAGATAAGATCATCCAACGGAAAGACATTAATTTATCCATCGCAGTCGCCAAAGACGAGGAACTCTTCGTGCCGGTCATAAAGCATGCTGATGAACTAAGTATTAAAGGAATTGCAAGGGAAATTCATGATCTTGCCGGCAAAGCGCGTGCAGGAAAACTGGCTTCAGAAGATATGCAAGGCGGCACCTTTACGGTAAACAATACTGGGTCTTTTGGTTCTATTTCCTCCATGGGTGTTATTAATCACCCACAGGCAGCTATTCTTCAAGTAGAGTCGATTGTAAAGAGGCCGGTTATCATAGATGATATGTTTGCAGCCAGGGACATGGTGAATCTCTCATTGTCACTTGACCATCGCATCTTGGATGGCCTTATATGCGGACGTTTTTTGAACAGGGTGAAAGAAATAATTGAGAACATAAACGAGAATTCTACCAGTCTCTATTAGTGGATATTGTCATTTAATTGAAAAACAAGGTTAAACTTGTTAAGCTATACAATAAGAACACCAGTCTAATAAAAGGGGATTTGTCCTATGGATTTTAATTTGTTCATGAATGACATAGTGGACGCAGCGCGCAAGGATATTCAGGAAGCCGGCTTTGAAGAACTTACTACACCTGAAGAAGTGGACCAAGCCTTCAAACGCGAAGGAACTACTCTTGTTATGGTTAACTCCACATGCGGGTGTGCAGGAGGCGTAGCTCGTCCGGCCGCCGCCAATTCCATACATTTCGATAAGCGCCCGGAACATCTTGTCACCGTATTTGCTGGACAGGACCGCGAAGCAACGGAAAGGGCGCGGGAATATTTTGAAGGGTATCCGCCTTCCTCACCATCTTTTGCACTGTTGAAGGATGGAAAGATTGTAACCATGCTGGAACGTCATGATATAGAAGGCCATTCTACAATGGATGTTGTAGGCCAACTTCAGAAACTTTACGATGAGCATTGTGAAGAATTGTAAAATAAAAGTGGTTTAATCAACGAAGGGCTGGCAGATGCCCCGGATATACCATTACCAGGAGGCTGCCTCTAACTAGTGAGGCGGCCTCCTTTTTATAAACAGCTATTTTGGATGAAGGAGATATTAATGTGAAGATCGGATACCGGACAATTAAGACTGCAGCAGGGACACCTATAGCTATTACCATTGCTCAATTATTTGGTGTCTCAAACTTTGTTTCGGCCGGTATATTGACAATTCTATGTATTCAGCCTTCGAGGAAACGTTCTTATTTGAGTGCATGGCACCGCTTGTTGGCATGTTTGTTAGCCATTGTATTCTCTTATGTTTTCTTTGAAGTTCTGGGCTATAATCCTATATCAGTAGGGCTTATGCTGCTGGCATTTATTCCGACTACCGTTTATTTCCGAGTAACTCCCGGTATTGCGACGAGTTCTGTCATCATATTAAATCTCTATGCAAGTAATGCTATGACGTATGATTTCGTCCTGGACCAGCTTCTTTTGATATTTATTGGTATTGGGACTGCTTTAGTCCTGAATGTATATATGCCGAGTCTGGATAATGAACTGAACGAGAAGCAGAAGCAGCTCGAGAAAAATTTCCAAGTCATTCTGCATGAAATAGCCCTCTATGTCCGCAATAAAGATATCGATTGGGATGGTAAGGAGATAACCGAAACGGAGAAGCTCCTGGAGGAAGCTTGGGATCTGGTAGAACGTGACAAAGAAAATCACCTGTTGAGGAGTGAGCATCCCTATAGGGAGTATTTCCGGATGAGGGCAAGGCAGTTCGAACTCCTGCAGCGTATGCTGCCATTGGTTACAAAACTGCCAAATAAGGTGATTACTTCCGAAAAGGTCGCTTCATTTTTTGAAAAATTAGCCGAAAATGTAACTCCGGCAAACAGGGCTTCTATTTTTTTGAAAGAGCTTGACGAACTTAAACAGGAATTTGCCGATGAGGATCTTCCAACAACGAGGGAAGAGTTTGAAATAAGGGCGAACCTTTTCAGACTTCTGCATGAGATAGAAGATTACTTGTTGTTGAAGAAAAAATACAAAAAGAGCGATGTAAGCACGGGGAAGAAAATAGTAAGAGGGTAAGCATGCTCCGGTACGTGCCATCCTTGCCATCTTAGGCTACGGAACAGTACAGAAGGATGACTGGGACGTGTATGCCCAAGCCATCCTTCGTTTAGATGAATAATGAAAATGCATATGTGAATGTGGAAAGTAGCATTGCAATGATCATAATATATACCATGAATTTAACCCTGCGTTCACGTTTGGACTTTTTAGGCTTAGCTGCCATAGTAAAAACCCCCTTTTACCCATCTGCTATTTGTATTTTAACTTTAAAATTAATAATGGACAAGTAGGAAGAAATATTTAACATGAGAATTAATGATGAATTTTATGTATCAATACTAAGGGGATGAGTAAATCCTGCTAAGAAGAACAAAGTGCAAAAAGATAATTTAGAATAACCTGTCTATTGAGTGTTTCCATAGTTAACCCCCATTTACTACTTCCTCGGATATAGAAGTGCTATATACATGAACTTGGACATCTAGGGACACCCTTACACACAATGAATACAGCAGAAAATGGACCAGCCATTAGTATGCCAATTTTGACAGCGCTTACGAATCAATCAACACGTTCATTTTCCTTGATCAGAGCAAATCTAAATCCGTATATTCTGGAGAGAATCAGGGTTTATGCTACTGTAGTGGATATTGTTCACTTATTAAGGGAAGAGTTTGGAAAGTATACAGGTATATTGAGGTGGAGTGAATATGGGGAAAGTTCGAGTATTGGTAGCAAAGTCCGGCCTTGATGGGCATGATCGAGGTGAATTAGTGACTTCACAGGCATTAAGAGATCACGACATGGAGGTGATTTATATGGGGCTTCGACAGTCTCCTGTCCAAATAGCCGAGGCTGCTATTCAGGAAGATGTAGATGTGATAGGTCTATCATCGCTGTCAGGGGCGCATAATACCCTGTTTCCAAAGGTCATAGAAGAATTAGATAAAAGAAATGCAGGTGACATCCCAGTCGTAGGCGGCGGAGTAATCCCGAGTGAGGATATTCCTTTTCTTCTAGAAAAGGGTGTGAAGAAGATATTTACTAGTGGTTCTTCCACAGAGGCTTTAGCGAAATACATTCAAGAACTCGTTCAACCGGATAGTCTCAGTGGAGCCCGGCCGGAGAAGATATCACATATAGGGATAGCAGTTGAGAATATCGAATCGGCGCTTTCGTTCTACTCCGATTCTTTAGGGCTGGAACTGGAAGTAGTGGAGGAAGTGCCAACAGAGGGAGTAAAAGTTGCATTTCTGAAGATCGGAGAATCGCGGATTGAATTGCTGGAGCCTCTGGAAGATTCGTCTCCGATAAGAAAGTTTCTTGATAAGAAAGGAGAAGGGATTCATCACATTGCCGTTGAAACAAAGAATATCCGAGGAAGATTGCGCCAATTAAGCGATCAGGGGATTCGGATGATTGACATGGAGTCCAAACCCGGGGCTCATAACAGCCAAGTTGTTTTTGTTCATCCTAAAGCAGCCCATGGTGTCCTGTTCGAGCTTTGCCAGCCGCCAGAAGGAAGGGGAGAATAATGGATATTTATGATAAAATCAATGATTTATATGATAAGCGTCGGCAGATAGAGTTGGGTGGGGGAGATGAACGGATTAAGAAGCAGCATGAGAAGGGGAAGATGACTGCCAGAGAACGGATTGACTATTTATTGGATGAAGGATCATTTGTCGAATTGAACTCTTTCATTGAGCACCGCACCTCTGATTTTGGAATGGGTACGGAAAATACCAAGGGAGAAGGCGTGATTACCGGATATGGAAAAATCTCTGGCAAGCAGGTCTATTTCTTTGCGCAGGATTTTACCGTATATGGCGGTGCGCTTGGAGAAATGCATGGTAAAAAGATAGCTGCTGTTATGGATCTTGCCGCAAAAAATGGTGTTCCATTCATTGGGTTGAATGATTCAGGCGGCGCAAGGATTCAGGAAGGGGTTTCCGCACTGGATGGATATGGACAGGTTTTCTACCGGAACTCCATTTATTCTGGTGTAATCCCTCAAATCTCTGTTATCATGGGACCTAGTGCAGGGGGGGCAGTCTATTCACCAGCGTTAACAGACTTTGTCATCATGGTGGAAAAAACATCGCAAATGTTTATTACTGGACCGAAAGTGATCGAAACAGTGAGCGGTGAAAAAGTTTCTTCTGAAGCTCTCGGTGGGGCTGAGATACATAATGCCAAGAGCGGAAATGCCCACCTCAAGGCAGCCAGTGAGGAAGATGCACTGGATGCCGTACGCAGCCTGGTGGAATACCTTCCGGCAAATAACCAGCAAAAAGCTGAAAAGCAAACGTTTGATAACACGGATCATCTCCGCCCAGGCCTCACAGACATTGTGCCCTATAATTCCAGAAGCCCATACGATGTAATAAAAGTAATTTATCAGGTAGTTGATCGAGACAGTTTTTTCGAGATCCATAAGGATTTTGCAAAAAATATTGTAGTTGGCTTTGCCCGCATCCAAGGAGAAACTGTCGGCTTGGTATGTAATCAGCCGAAGCATCTTGCCGGGGGGCTTGATATTGATTCGAGTGACAAGGCGGCTAGGTTTATCCGCTGCTGTGACTCTTTTAATATCCCGCTAATTACCTTTGAAGATGTCACTGGTTTTTTCCCGGGCGTTAAGCAGGAACATGGTGGCATTATCCGCCATGGAGCGAAGATACTTTATGCATATTCGGAGGCTACTGTGCCGAAAATTACTGTTATCATCAGGAAAGCCTATGGTGGGGCATATGTGGCCCTGAACAGCAAATCGATTGGGGCGGATCTGGTGTATGCTTGGCCAAATGCGGAGATAGCTGTCATGGGGCCTGAAGGAGCAGTAAATATCATCTTTGCCAAGGAGATAGCGGAAAGCGAAAACCCTGAGCGTACTCGACAGGAAAAGATAGAACATTACCGTAAGAAATTTGCCAATCCTTATATCGCTGCACGTCTTGGAATGGTCGACGATGTAATCGATCCTAAGGAAACACGCATAAAGCTAGTACAAGCCTTGGAAATGCTGCATTATAAGCAGGAGGAACGCCCGCACAAGAAACATGGTAATATACCACTGTAATTCATCAAGTATGGAGGAAAATTAAAATGATCAGCATCAATGAAAAAAGATTAATTGAAGAATTTTTTGATCTGGTGAAAATTGATTCAGAAACGAAGGATGAAGCGAGAATCGCAGAAGTATTAAAAAGGAAATTCATGGACCTTGGAGTTGAAGTGATTGAGGACTCTGCTAAGGAACAAACCGGGCACGGGGCAGGCAATTTAGTGTGTACTTGGAAGGGAACCTCAGCAGAGGCCGATCCAATTTATTTCACCTCCCACATGGATACAGTAGTTACCGGGAAGGGAATTCAACCGCAAATAAAGGATGGGTACATTGTTTCAGATGGCACGACGATTTTAGGTGCAGATGACAAAGCAGGACTTGCGGCAATGCTGGAAGCTGTCCGTACTATACAAGAAAATGATATTCCCCATGGAGATGTCCAATTCATCATTACCGTTGGAGAAGAATCAGGGCTAGTAGGAGCTAAAGCTCTGGATCGGTCACTCATCCATGCAAAGTACGGTTATGCCCTGGACAGCAATGGAGACGTAGGGGATATTGTAGTGGCTGCACCGACACAAGCTAAGATCAATGCAGTTATAAAAGGGAGGACAGCACATGCTGGTCTTGCTCCCGAGAAGGGAGTTTCTGCAATTACTATTGCCGCCAAAGCTATAGCTAAAATGCCTCATGGCCGTATTGATGAGGAGACAACGGCTAATATAGGGAGATTCGAAGGCGGCAAGCAGACTAATATTGTAGTCGACCACGTGGAGATACTGGCGGAAGCAAGGTCACTGACCCCTGAAAAAATGGAAAAACAAGCTGCTAAAATGAAGGATGCTTTCGAGAAAACAGCACATGAAATGGGCGGATCGGCGGAGGTCACCGTAAAGGTAATGTATCCGGGCTACAGACAGGAAGCCGGTGATAAGGTGGTTGAAACAGCCCGAAAAGCCGCTCAGACCATTGGAAGAGAAAGTAAACTGTTAAAAAGTGGCGGTGGCAGTGATGCCAATATTATAGCAGGCTTTGGTATCCCAACAGTAAATCTTGCAGTAGGTTATGAAGAGATCCATACAACGAATGAACGTATTCCGGTGGAGGAACTGGTGAAAGTGACCGAGCTTGTCACCGCAATTATCAGACAGACAATAAAATAAAGTAATAAAGGGCCCTTCTTTCTGCAGGGCCCTTTTCATATGCTATAATAGTAAAATACGATCATACGTTTTTAAAAGGGTGTTATGAATGGGGAAGGAAACTGTAAAAAAGAGAAGGGTTATTTTTCATTTAGACATGAACTGTTTTTATGCATCAGTAGAAATGGCTTATAATCCTGACTTGAAAGGAAAACCCTTAGCTATCGCCGGCAATCCGCAGGAGAGAAAAGGCATCATTGTGACTAGCAGCTATGAAGCCCGGGCAAAAGGGGTTAAAACAACGATGCCCTTATGGCAGGCAAGGAAAATCTGCCCTGAGCTGATTGTCATGCGTCCAAACTTTGACCGTTATCGTGCAGCCTCTAGACAGATATTTCAAATGCTTGCAGAAATAACCCCCATTGTCCAGCCGGTTTCCATCGATGAAGGCTATATGGATATTACGGATGCTGACTGGTCTGATAATCCGATCCATTTAGCAGAAACTCTGCAGGCAAGAATTCTTCAAGAGTTGGACTTGCCCTGCAGCATAGGAATTGCACCCAATAAATTTCTGGCTAAAATGGCTTCCGATATGAAAAAGCCTTTAGGAATCTCGGTTCTTCGAAAAAGAGAGGTAGACAAAATACTCTGGCCTCTCCCCGTTGCCAAAATGCATGGCGTAGGTGAAAAAACAGCGTCCAAGCTGGAGGAGTTATCCATTTACACCATCGGGGACCTGGCAAACAAAGATACTTATGCATTAAAACAGCTGCTAGGGATCAATGGTGTAAGACTCAGAGACAGGGCGAACGGAATCGATCAGCGGCCAGTAGACCCAGAGGCAGTTCATGAGTTTAAAAGCATTGGCAGTTCCCAGACACTTCCCCATGATACGGTGGATGAAAGGGAGATAAATAAATTGCTGGAGACGCTGGCCGAAAATGTGGAACGCCGACTGAGGAGAAAGCAGGCGGCTGGCAAGAACGTGCAGCTGATGATTAGATACCATGATAGAAAAACCATAACAAGAAGCAGGAAATTGCATGATTATGTGGAGAGAAAGGAGGAAATTGTCCAAGTTGCAAAGGAGTTGCTGGCTAAGCATTGGGATCAAGAACCAATTCGTCTTTTAGGTGTTACTTTACAAAATGTGGAGGAGAAAAAAAGAATCGGAAAGCAATTGGATATTTTTACGTACGAAGAAGAGGCGGGAAAGGAGAAACTTTATCAAGTAATGGATGAATTGACGGAGAAATATGGACGAAATCTTTTTGAGCAGAGCCAAACACCTATAGAGGAAAGCATTCTTCAGCCGGGAACGAGCTTTCAGAAAGACTTTCTGGATGACTTTAAAATAAATAGAAGGAAATAACTTATATAGATGATAGTATTCCTCTTCCAGATAGACACAACTTCCACTGATATGGCCGCCTGCAGCCACTAAAAGGAAACCAAAAATGTTGGGTTAAGAAGAGGAAGTTATAATGGATAAAAAAGTCAATGCTCTAAAAAAGTGGTTCTATTTTAAAAACAAACGGCTTCCTCCTCTAATAGTACTGAAGTGAAGCCGTTTTTATCGTAATTCTTCATTCATTCGCGCAGGGCCGGATTCGTCAATTCATGATTTTCTTGATTACCTGGTGGGATAATTTTCCTCCAGGATAGCGGAATGGCATATCAAACTTTGTACTCTGCTTAAGTATGCTCTTGCTATGGGAGAAGGTCTGAAAACTATATTCCCCATGGTAGCTGCCCATGCCGCTGGCTCCAACGCCTCCAAAAGGAAGGTGGGGGTTGGCTAGGTGGTAGAGAGTGTCATTGATAGACCCACCGCCGAATGACAGGTATCTGATAATTTGTTCCTGGGATTTTTCATTCTCACTAAAATAGTATAATGCGAGCGGCTTTTCCTGGCCTCTGATAGCTTCTACTGCCTCTTCCACATTGGAGAAGGCAAGTACTGGAAGAATTGGGCCAAAGATTTCTTCCTTCATAACCGGATCCTCCCAGGTTATTTTGTCCAGAATAGTAGGTTCAATGGTAAGTGTTTCTGGATCTGTGTTTCCTCCATGGAGTATTGTCCCGTTCGAAAGGTACTGTTCAAGCCGTGAAAAATGCTTATGGTTTATGATCCGTATGTAGTCCGGGTTTCTCAAAGGTTCCTTGCCATAGAAGTTTTTGATTTGCTTTTTCATTGCTTTGAGAAGTTTGAATTTAACCTTTTCATGAACATATAGATAATCTGGCGCTACACAAGTCTGACCGGCATTGGTGAATTTCCCCCACACAATTCGTTTTGCTGCGAGGGCGATATTCGCATCTTTATCGACAATGACAGGGCTTTTGCCACCAAGTTCCAATGTTACTGGTGTCAAATGCATGCTTGCTTCTTTCATTATCTTCTTTCCTACCTCTGTACTGCCCGTAAAAAAGATATAATCAAACCTCTGTTTCAGCAGTTGTTCGCTGGTTTCTTTTGCTCCTTCTACTACAGTGATATGAGCAGGGTTAAACGTGCTTTTAATCATACGCCCTAGCAGGGAAGACGTCTCCCCGGCAAACTCTGAGGGTTTGATTACCACACAGTTTCCCGCGGCTATCGCCCCAATCGCAGGGGAAAGTGCCAGTTGAAGCGGGTAATTCCATGGTGAAATAATCAAGGCTACGCCATACGGTTCTGACAAAATGAAACTCTTGCTTCCTTTATGTGTAAGAGGAGATGGAGCCTTTATAGGTTCCATCCAATATCTTAAATTCTTTATCGCGAAGTCTATTTCTGTGTAAAGGAAACCGAGTTCTGTGGTCAGCGTCTCATGTCTGGATTTATTCAAATCGTTTTTAAGAGCCTGATAGATTTCCGATTCAAATTCTTTTAACATTGTTTTTAATTTTTGCAGATGTTCTTTACGTACTTCATAGCCCAGTGTGTTTCCGTGCTGGAAATATGCACGTTGATCGTCCACTAATGCTTCAATTGGATTCAAGTAAATCTCTCCTCTATAACGCCTCTATATTAACTTGGAACAGGTCGGTGGCCATTTCTGTGGCCGGAAAGATATTCCGGGCCTCCTCTAACAGTCGAAAGTCATCCTCGGTCTGGTATCGGGAAGAAATATGGGTAATTACCAGTTTTTTTGAGTTGCTCTCCTTTGCCAGCATTGCCGCCTGTTTCGTGGTTGAGTGGTAGTATTGTCTTGCCATTTCTTCTTTGCCATGTTCAAAGGTCGCCTCATGGACAAGAACATCCGAGTTTTTAGCAAATTCCCGGTACTTTTCTGGTAATCGGGTATCACCGAAAATCGTAACAACCCGACCTTTTTTATCTTCTCCGATAAATTCCTTGCGGCTCAGCAGTTCACCTTCCTCTGTTTCAACCGTCTCATTTTCTTTGATTTGCTGATAGATAGGCCCTGGCATAATACCTTTTTCTTTTAATTTATCTACAAGTAACTCACCAGGTTTATCTTTTTCGGTAATGCGGTATCCAAAACTCGGGACACCATGTTCCAATTCTTCTACTTCAATGGTAAAGTTCCCTTTTGTAAAACATTGTCCCTTTTCTACTTCATGGATGGAAAGAGGATAGGTCAAATGTGTGCCACTCGTCCGGAGACTCGTTTCAATAAATTCTTTAAGTCCTGCCGGGCCATAAATATTCAAAAGGCTGTCGCCTCCTTGGAAGGAACGGCTGCTCAACAGACCGGGCAGGCCGAAAATATGGTCACCATGCATATGGGTGATAAAAATATTGTTAATCTTCCGCGGCTTAATGGAGGTATGAAGAATTTGGTGCTGCGTGGCCTCTCCGCAATCGAATAGCCATATGCTGTTCTGCTCTTGGAGTAATTTAAGAGCAATAGCGGAAACGTTCCTCGACTTAGAAGGAACGCCGGCACCTGTACCTAAAAACACTAATTCCATAAAAAATCCCTCCAATCACTGCCAGCCTCTTTTGTATTGTACCGGGGCTTCCAGGTCTTCACCAAGTTCATCAGCAGCGACTTTTGGCCAGTAGGGGTTCCTGAGCATAGCACGACCAATAAAGACGAGGTCGGCACGATTGTTCTGCAGAATCTCCTCCGCTTGAATGCCGGTTGTTATCAAGCCGACCGCACCGGTAGCAATGCCCACGGTATTTTTAATATGGTCGCATCGTTTTACCTGATACCCGGGATATACAGGAATGGATGCTGGGACAACTCCTCCAGAACTGCAGTCAATCAAATCAACCCCGTCGTTTTTCATTTGTTTCGTATAGTAGAGGATATCCTCCATGGTGTTTCCCTTCTCATCATATTCATCGGTGGAAATCCGTACAAATATAGGGCCGTCCCATTCGGTTTTTACGGCATCAATGATTCTTCCCAGAAAACGGTAACGGTTCTCCCGGTTTCCCCCAAAGCTGTCTTCTCGCCGATTAGTCAAAGGGGAGAGGAACTGATTGATCAGATACCCGTGGGCTCCGTGTATTTCAATGATATCAAAACCAGCCTGGCTGGCCCTTTTGGCAGCCTTTCTGAACGAATCGATCGTTTCTTCGATATCATGGCTGGTCATTTCTACCGGTTCTTTAAAAGAGTCATTGAATTTCAGGGAGGAAGGGGCATATATAGGCGTGTCCAGTTGAGCTTTTCTGCCGGCATGTGCCAGTTGAATGGCAGCCTTAGCCCCGTTTGCATGCACTTGTTCCGTTACTTCTTTAAGGCCGGCAATATGGTCGTCATTCCAGATACCGAGATCCTTAGCAGAGATCCTTCCTTCCGGTTGTACAGCCGTGGCTTCTACCATAATTAAGCCGGCCTGGCCAACAGCACGTGAATGATAATGAGTTAAGTGGAAGGGTGTTGCCTTTCCATCTTCCTGCTCACACGAATACATGCACATTGGTGACATTACTACTCTATTTTTCAAAGTGACCTCTTTCATAGTAATGGGGGTGAATAATTTTGACATATGTATCCTCCTTCAATTACCGTTATTATTATAAAAAGATTGACGTTGTTCAATTGCTTTATCAGGCAAGTCAGTAAAAATTCCGTCCGCCTGGAGTTTTAAGCATCTTAATATATGTGCGCTTTTATTAACAGTATACACCCGCACAGGCATTCCTTTTGTCTTGCCTTCTTTTACCACACTCTCATCAAATAGCCGATATTTTATATGGATGGCATCTGCACCTAAATTGCCTGCAAATGTAACAGGATTTACTTCCGCTTTGGAAGTGAGCAATGCAGCACTGATGCTGGTGCCGATCTTTTTTATCTTTTTGATGCTCTCGGGGTTGAATGTGGAAAGGGTGCAATGCTGTTGCAGTCCGTATCGTAACACCATATCATATACAATGGCTTCCAGATTACTATATTCTATTTTATTATTTTTTAATTCAATATTTAAATATAATGGTTTGTCTTCTATCCATTCCAGAAACTCTTCCAAACTCGGGATGGAAGCACCGGTGAACCTACTGGAGAACCAGCTTCCTGCATCAAGCCTTTTCACTTCCTCAAAGGTTAGGTCTTTGATATATCCTCTGCCGTTTGTGGTGCGCTTTACTTGCTCATCATGTATTAATACAGGGATTCCGTCCTTCGTAAGCTGTACGTCTGTTTCAATTCCATCTGTGCCCATTTCATAGGCAAGCTGGAAGGCTGGCATGGTATTTTCCGGTGAATAGCCGCTCGCACCGCGGTGTGCAAAAATGGCTGTTTTCAATGTATACACCTCCTTATTGATTGTGTGTGATTTAGCGTAAAAAGTCAATTTACTATACAGGAGAAATGAGAATGCGGATGACAAGAGGAGGCCAAAGGAGTACAATGAAGGAAATGAATGACGGTTCACTTTTGGAGGGGATCTACTATGCAAGTACTAGACGATACAGTTACACAATTCACCATTCCCAC
The DNA here is from genome assembly GCF_042643265.1 of Virgibacillus sediminis. NCBI lineage: Bacteria > Bacillati > Bacillota > Bacilli > Caryophanales > Bacillaceae > Virgibacillus > Virgibacillus sediminis. The sequence goes on from NZ_JBHRRZ010000014.1 coordinate 77,051, forward strand.
ACCTTTCTCTGTAGGGGATGTACATGCATACTTGCTGAAGGGGGAGGTCCTTACGCTCATTGATGCAGGAGTCCGGACAAAGGATGCAAGTGATGCGATGCGTTTACAGCTGAAGGAATTGAATTATTCTCCGATCGATATAGAACAAATTATACTAACCCACCACCATCCTGACCATACCGGCCTAATAGATGACTTTCCCAGAGCTCAAATGTTGTCTGCTCATGAAAATGCGGAAAGATGGGTAACAGGGAATGAACGGTTTTTCCAAGAATGTGAGGAGTTTTTCCTGAACTGTTATAGAACCTGGAGTGTTCCGGAGGTATATTTCGGTGAAGCGTCGGCTAATCTGCTTGACGTTCTGAACTATGGGGGCAGGGGGACAATAACGAACTTTCTATCGGAAGGGGGCGGGTTGCCAGGCCATGAAGAATGGAGAGTTATAGAGACAAAGGGCCATGCTCAAAGCCATCTGTCTTTTTTGAGAGATTCTGACCGGGTGCTGGTAGGAGGGGACCATCTTTTATATCATATATCCCCCAACCCGATTATCGAACCTCCTCAACAAAGTAAACAGGAACGAGCCCAGCCTATTTTGCAGTACCGAAGCAGTTTACATAAATGTATGGAGCTTGAGGTCCAAAAAGTATATCCTGGACATGGGCCGGTTTTCTCCAATGTGGAGGAGATCATCAAAAAAAGGCTGGATAAACAGGAACAGCGTGCAAATCATGTATACAGGCTTCTTCAGAAGGAGCCAATGACTCCTTTTGAGATATGCCGAAACTTATTTCCAGCCCAACACGAAATACAGATAGACTTGACGATGTCCGAAACGATTGCCCAATTGGATTACCTGGAGGATTCAGGGAAGACCGGGAAGATTTTTAGGAATGGAAGGCCTGTGTTTTATGCAAAATAGATTGAGAGGCAAGAAAGTATTGATTACTGGGGCGTCAAGCGGACTTGGTGCAGCGATTGCATGGAAGCTTGCTGAACATGGAGCGGTTCCTATAATGGCAGCTCGATCGGCCGATAAACTGGAAAGAATGGCTGAAAGCATGAATAAGGAATTGGGAGCAGTGAGCCATTTTTATCCTGTTGATTTAGTTGACCGGGAGAAAGGGAAAGAGGTTCTAGAAGCTATTGTAAACAGCCATCCGACCTTGGAAGGGCTAATCAACAATGCGGGTATAGGATCTTTCCAGCTAATGGAGGACATGGAAATGGAAGAGGCAGAATATATGGTTGAGCTGAATGTGCTTTCTCTTATGCGAGTAACTAAGTCGCTTCTCCCTCACTTTCAGTCACTAGGCAAGGGGCATATTATTAATATTGCATCCCAGGCCGGGAAAATAGCCACCCCTAAATCTGCGGTTTACGCTGCAAGTAAGCATGCTGTTTTAGGATATACCAATGCCCTGAGGTTAGAATTGAAGGATCAAGGCATCCATGTCACCGCGGTAAACCCAGGTCCGGTTTCGACCGGTTTTTTTAAGACGGCTGATCCAGACGGCAGTTATGTAAAAAGTGTTCAGCGTTATATGCTCGAACCAAGCAAGGTAGCGGACAAAATTATTAAACACTTATTCACCAACAAAAGGGAAATTAATATGCCATGGTGGATGGAGGTAGGAAGTAGATTTTACCACCAGTTTCCTGGGACGATGGAGACCCTTTTAAAAGAGCAGTTCAATAAAAAGTAAGGATCATTTGGCAATCGGTCTTTCAGTGCATGTTCATGTTTTAGTAAGAGATAAAGGAGTGGTGCATATATGGAACTGACTATCACACCAGAAGCGGCTTCTTCTCTAAAACAGCTGAATCGGAATGGGGAAAACTACTTAAAGTTGTGGTATGACACTGATGGTTGCGGATGTGCAGTCAATGGCCTGCCGAGCATTCGGTTTACCAATGAAAAAAGCAGCAGGTCTATGGATGTTGAAAGCAATGGCTATCCCGTGATCATTGATCAGGATCAAGCTGTATTTTTTGAAGAGAACATGAAGCTTGACGTGAGAAACGGCTCTTTCCGCCTTTCCAGTCCGGAGGGTGTGTTGAATCCCTTTATATCGCAACAGCAGCTATTCGAACAGTAAGAAACACAGGTAAAACCGGGGGACCCCGGCTTTACCTGTGTTTCGTATATTTTATCGGTCTTGTAATATCCTTAAGTTTCATATACATATGATTTGGTAACTCCGAAAGGTCGATCTCTGTGTTGGCCAGTACCTGTTCTTTCGTGCTGGCTCCGAAAACAACACTTGCCACAGCCGGATGTTTCAATATATATCGAAAAGCTGCTTCATGGAAAGGAATTTTGCCAAGTACACTATGCAGCTGCCTCTCCATTTGGACAAGCTCTTCATATGAATAATCCAAATATCCCTCCGCAGCTTTTTCTTCTATTTTTCTTTCGCCATAACCTGTCAAAATCCCCTTTGCAACCGGGCCCCTTGCCAGCACACTGATGGACTGGGCATGAAGGAGATCAAGTATCTCTTCTTCCGGCCGTCGGTCCAAGAGGCTGTACTGCATCATCACCCCATCTATATTCGAACGGTTTACGTACTCACGGATGACATTCGGCCGGATGGATGAAATGCCGTACGCCCGTATCAGACCTTCTTTCTTCAACTCCTCAAAGGCTTCAATCGACTCATCCATTGGGTCATCTATCGTTCCGCCATGCAACATATAAAAATCAATGTAATCTGTGTTCAGCCGAAGCAAACTTTCCTTCAATCCTTTTTTAATATGATCCTTGGATGGATCCCAGAACCAGTCCTGCCGTTTTTTGTCGAAGTGATTGCCTACCTTTGAGGTCAAGATGACTTGATCCCTTTTATTTTGAATAGCTTTACCGACGATTTCCTCATTCAACCCGAAATCATAAAGGTCGGCAGTGTCTAAATGGTTAATGCCAGCGTCAAGAGCTGCATCAATGATCTCTGTTGCCCTTTTAATGTCTGTTCCGAGTGACATGCATCCCAATGTCATTTCAGAAACATAAATATCGGATGTTCCGATTTGTCTTTTCTTCATCGTCCATCTCCTCCATCTATAAGTATCCATCTATCATTGTAGAGTCGGATTCTGCATAATACAAATGGTAAAAAACCATCTTATAATATGCTAAGATAGAAATGAACTTAAAGCAGTAAGGGTGGATGAAAATGGATAAATTTGAAGAAAAGACGATAAAAACAGAAGCCATCTATGATGGCAAGGTCATACAAGTGCAGGTGGATGATGTCCAGTTGCCAAACGGAAAGACATCTAAGCGGGAACTCGTCAAACACTCAGGGGCTGTAGCAGTTATACCTATCACCAAAGACAATAAAATCATTTTTGTAAAACAATACCGGAAACCCCTAGAAAAAACTTTGGTAGAAATTCCGGCAGGGAAATTGGAAAAAGGGGAGGCGCCTGAAACAACTGCTGTCAGAGAACTGGAGGAAGAAACAGGCTATACAACAGGAGAGCTTTCATTGGTGGCTAATTTCTATTCATCCCCAGGTTTCGCTGATGAACTTCTTTATATTTATATTACCGATCAATTAGAAAAGTTGGATACACCTCCAGCTGGAGACGAAGATGAGTTCGTAGAGTTGGTGGAACTGACACTGGATGAGGCGAAACAATATGTGGAAGAGGGGCTCATCCAGGATGCAAAAACAAATTATGCGGTCCTTTATCTGCATGCACTGGGGAGGATGTAAATGCTCCGTGATTTTTTTGCGGACATGCATATCCATATTGGCAGGGATATCAATGGCCGTCCTGTAAAGATAACTGGTTCAAAGAACCTTACACTTACTAATATTTTAAAGGAAGCAAGCAGGAGGAAAGGGATCGAACTATTAGGTGTGATAGACTGCCATGCACCGGCTGTCCAGCAGGAAATTAGAAAACTTATCGACCAAGGTCATGCTTATGAATTGGAAGACGGTGGTATCCGCTTTGAACGTGTGACGTTAATACCTGGTTCAGAAATTGAAATCTATGACGAAAATTGCCGTGGCCCGATTCATGTATTGTGTTATTTTGACACACTTGATAAGATGGATGAATTTTCCCGTTGGCTGTCCGGACGCATGAAGAACATTAACTTGAGTTCCCAGCGGTATTACGGTACAGCAAGAGCGTTGCAATATAAAACTAAAGAACTCGGAGGGCTCTTCATTCCTGCTCATGTGTTCACTCCCTTTAAAAGCCTATATGGAAAAGGAGTCGTCCGTTCCCTTCGTGAGGTCCTGGATGCGGATTTGATCGACGCAATAGAGCTTGGCCTAAGTTCCGACACCTATATGGCCTATCAGATCGGCGAACTGCATAGATATTCTTTTGTTTCAAATTCCGATGCCCACTCCCTGGCGAAAATAGGGAGGGAATATCAAAAATTCTCCATGGAAGAACCCTCTTTCAAAGAATTCAACTGGGCTCTTCATGGAGTGAACGGCAGAGCCATTGTGGAAAATTATGGTATGAATCCCAGGCTGGGTAAATATCATACGACAGTTTGCAGCAATTGTCTGTCCAACTTATCCCCTAAATCCGAACATTGCCCTGAATGCGGATCGATGAAGGTTGTCAAGGGGGTTGCAGAACGTATTGCTGAACTGAAGGATACAGAAAAGGAAGCAGTCGACAGACCACCTTATCTGTATCAAGTCCCCCTGGAATACCTGCCGGGACTGGGGCCAAAGACCTTTGAGAAATTGCTGCTCCGATTTGGCACGGAAATGCATGTGATTCACCAGGCTGGTCTGAATGAACTTCAAAAAGTAGTTCCTGTAACTCTAGCGGAAATGATCATCCAAATGAGAGAGGGTAAATTATCCATAAAGGCCGGTGGCGGCGGAAAGTATGGAACAGTAGATATTAAAAAATAACGAAGAATCAACCATATGGTATTTTTGTAGGGGATCCCTCATAGATTTGTAATAGAACCTAGCCGGAATGGGGGATTCCATTGTATAAAAACCGTATGCTTACGATTAATCATTTCAAGGAACACGCAACCATTTATCTTTTCATGACAATTTTGTTTCTGACAGGCATTATTTTCGGTGCCATTCTGGTAAACAGTATGAGCTTTGTGCAGAAACAAGATTTATTCTTTTATATGGAACGATTTTTTGGGCAAATAATCGACGGGCAGCAAATGGCCAATACGGAAATTCTTAGGAATAGTCTATCCTATCATCTTAAATATTTACTGCTGTTGTTTCTACTGGGACTCTCAGTAATAGGTCTGCCTGCAGTCTGGGTGCTGCTGTTCGCAAAAGGTATGATGGTAGGATTCTCAGTAGGCTTCATTGTAAATCAATTGGGAACGGAAGGCATGCTTTTGGCTTCGTTGGCAATAGCTCCACAAAACATTCTCATCATTCCCGTTTATATAGCTGCCGGGAGTGTATCGATGATATTTTCCCTTACTTTGTTGGGAAAACTATTCACACGGAAAATTTCCCAGCCTGTTTTTCAGCCGTTTGGCAGATATATGTTTTTTTTCCTCTGCCTACTGGGGGTTGCCTTCTTGGCGGCTGTCCTGGAAGCGTATGTAGCAAACGAAGCAATGGAGGCATGGATAAAATCCCTTTATCAATAAATAATATTAAGTTATAATTAGTCTAAATATAAAATGAGAAATAATACTTTGACACAGCCTTCAACCGTGCATATAATAAAGGTGGGATATGAGGGAGGTTATTAGCCATGGAACATCGAATTGATCGGATAAAAAAGCAGCTGCACGCCCAGAGCTATAAACTCACTCCGCAAAGGGAAGCCATTGTACGTGTCTTACTAGAAAGGGAAGAGGAACACCTAAGTGCGGAAGAAGTTTATTTGCTGGTGAAAGAAATAGCCCCGGAAATCGGCTTGGCCACCGTCTATCGTACTTTGGATCTGCTCTCAGAATTAAAGATCGTCGACAAGATCAATTTCGGTGATGGCGTGTCCAATTATGACCTTCGAAAAGAAGGGGCAAAACACTTTCATCATCACCTAGTTTGCACTGAGTGTGGTTCTGTAGAAGAAATCTTGGAAGATCTATTGGAGGATGTGGAAGAGATTGTGCAAAATGACTGGGGCTTCGAAGTGAAAGACCATCGCTTAACGTTTCACGGCATTTGCAAGCAATGCCAGGAAGCTACAGTTAAAGCTACCCAGTAAAAGCCTTTTTCTGCCGGAAAGGGCTTTTATTAATGGTGCAAGAAAAGCAGTTCCGTTTTTATTTACAAATGAAATGAAAAAGGTTACATTTAAAATGAAATATAATTCCCCAGTATTTCCAATTTATACAATGTTTAAGGTATAATGTGTTTCTTTTTTGGCATATCTTTTAATAGGATAGAATATTAGAAGAGGAGCCATACCTAATGAAGCGGATAATTTGGGATACATTCAAGGTTTTCATCATTTTTTCAGCCTGTACATTTTTATTTTATTTTGGTTTGCAGATGATGCATGCTGAATATGAAAACTATCATCGGTACGATCCGCCTGAAGGGCCGGCAGTAAAGGTGTTTCAGGAAGAAGGAGATTTTCTCGACCGATTGAATCTGTTTTTTCGGTTAGGAGAGTAGGCTATGTTGACGGATGCATTAAACGATTTTTTTCATTACTTGCAAATTGAGCGGGGTTTATCGGAAAATACGTTGAATTCCTACCGACGTGATCTCGATAAATATATTAGATACGTAAAGAATGTGGAACAGAAGTCATCCTGGGATGATGTAACCAGAAATGATATTATCGGTTTTCTGCATTGGTTGAAAGATAGTGGGAAGTCTTCTGCAACAATGTCCAGACATGTATCTTCCATTCGGTCCTTCCATCAGTTCTTGATTCGGGAGCAGCTGGTCAATCAGGATGCAAGCTTACATATTGAGACGCCTCGGAAAGAGAGGAAACTTCCTGATGTACTGTCCATGGAGGAAGTCGATGCACTGCTTTCTATACCCGGCAGCACACCTTTAGCTATCAGAAACAAGGCGATGCTGGAGCTGCTGTATGCAACTGGATTGCGTGTCAGCGAGTTAATCACATTAAAAGTAAGTGACCTTCATTTGACCATGGGATTTGTCCAGTGCCTCGGTAAAGGGGAAAGGGAAAGAATCGTTCCTATCGGGAAAACGGCAGAAAAAGCGGTCCGCCAGTACCTAGAGGAGTCGCGTGGCTTGTTGATCAAGCGGAGGCCGGGGGAAAATATTCTATTTGTAAATCAGCATGGCAAGCCATTGTCCAGGCAAGGATTCTGGAAGATCCTAAAGGCGGCGGTAAGGGAAGCAGGCATCAAAAAGACCATTACCCCCCACACGTTGAGGCACTCCTTTGCGACCCATCTGCTGGAAAATGGGGCCGATCTCCGGATTGTTCAAGAAATGCTCGGGCATGTAGACATTTCAACCACACAAATCTATACACATGTAACTAAATCACGATTAACGGATGTATATAAAACCTTTCATCCAAGAGCATAATTTTTTTACGAATAGTTGTCTGACATCCTACAACCTAAAAAAGCAGACATAGTAATGGGAGATAGTGGGAATATAGTTATAGGAGGTTTTAACAATGAAAAATTATAAACGCATCTTTCTAGTAGTAATGGATTCTGTAGGCATAGGCGAAGCTCCGGATGCAGAAAAGTTCAATGATAAGGGAGCAGATACACTTGGCCATATTGCAGAGCATATGGGCGGGTTGAATATGCCTAATATGGGAGCTCTCGGGTTAAGCAATATTAGAGAAATCCAAGGAATAGATAAAGCTAATTTACCAAAAGCCCATTTTACGAAAATGGAAGAAGCATCCAATGGCAAGGACACTATGACAGGGCATTGGGAAATTATGGGGCTTAATATTGAACAGCCTTTCCGGACATTCCCGGACGGTTTTCCAAATGAGTTAATTCAAGAATTGGAGGAGAGGTCAGGCAGGAAAATCATCGGCAACAAACCGGCTTCCGGCACTGCCATTCTAGAAGAATTGGGACAAGAGCACATGGAAACAGGTTCCCTGATTGTATATACTTCTGCTGATTCAGTCTTGCAGATTGCAGCCCACGAGGAAATTGTACCAATTGAAGAGCAATACCGTATTTGTGAAATGGCAAGAGAGCTTACACTTGATGAAAAATATATGGTAGGCAGGGTAATTGCAAGGCCGTTCGTGGGGAACCCGGGTGCTTTTCAAAGGACATCCAACCGGCATGATTATGCTCTTAAGCCATTCGGCAGAACTGTGATGAACGAATTGGCAGATGGTGGGTATGATGTAATTGCTCTCGGAAAGATTTCCGACATCTATGATGGAGAAGGTGTGACGGAGGCAATTAGAACAGCTGATAATGAAGACGGGATGTCTAAACTTGTGGCTTCCATGAAAAAGGACTTTACAGGGCTTAGTTTCCTAAATCTGGTAGATTTTGATGCAAAATATGGCCATCGCCGTGATCCTCAGGGTTATGGAAATGCCCTTGAAGCTTTCGATGCAAGGCTGCCGGAGGTATTTGAACAATTACAGGAGGAAGACCTTCTTATCATTACTGCCGACCATGGGAACGATCCAGTACATCACGGCACTGATCATACCAGGGAGTTTGTTCCCTTGCTTGTTCATCATAAAGGGATAGATAGTGGAGAAGAATTGCCCATAAGGAAAACATTTGCTGATATTGGAGCTACCGTAGCGCAAAACTTCAATGTGAAGATGCCTGAATTCGGCACAAGCTTTTTATCGGATATTAATTAAGAAGGGACAGAGAAGCGGTGAATCAATCAGAAATAATAGAAGCATCAAAATATATACAGGATAAAATAACAGAAAAACCGGAAGTTGGGCTTATACTCGGTTCCGGCTTGGGCGTACTAGGCAATGAAATTGAGAACCAGATTACAATCCCTTATACAGAGATCCCTCATTTCCCGGAATCCACCGTTGCCGGACATAAAGGACAGCTTGTTGCTGGCATCCTAGAAGGGAAACAAGTAATTGCTATGCAGGGACGTTTTCATTACTATGAGGGTTACACAATGAAGCAAGTGACCTTCCCGGTAAGAGTGATGAAGCACCTTGGCATTGATTCCTTGGTGGTGACCAATGCTGCTGGGGGGATCAATGAAAGCTTTAATCCAGGTGATTTGATGATCATTGAAGACCATATCAACAACATGGGGGATAACCCATTGATTGGTAAAAACGAAGATGCTTTGGGTGTTCGTTTTCCGGATATGTCCAAGGTTTATGACAGAGAATTTATTCATCATGCACAAAATTGCGCTAAAGAATTAGGAATGACGGTACAACAGGGAGTTTATGTGGGCAATCCTGGCCCTATCTATGAAACACCAGCTGAGATAAGAATGCTGCGTTCCTTCGGCGGTGATGCGGTGGGGATGTCCACGGTACCGGAAGTAATTGTGGCCGGGCATGCCGGAATGCGGGTATTGGGGGTTTCTTGCATTTCTAATATGGCGGCTGGAATATTGGATCAACCTCTTACCCATACCGAAGTAATTGAAACAACGGAAAAAGTAAGAGAAGATTTTTTAAAGTTTGTTAGGAAAATCATCGGCACTTTACCACAATAAATGTAATGGAGAAGGTGGTTCACTTATGAGAATGTATGACATTATCGAAAAGAAAAGAGATGGAAAGGAACTGAGCCGGGAAGAAATCCACTATTTCATCGAGAAATATACAAATGGCGAGATTCCGGATTATCAGGCAAGTGCATTGATGATGGCCATCTATCTTCGTGATATGACAACCGAAGAACGTGCAGAACTTACTACAGCCATGGTGGAATCTGGCGATCAGATTGATTTATCTGCCATTGAAGGCATAAAAGTTGATAAGCATTCAACTGGAGGCGTAGGAGATACCACCACATTAGTTCTCGCTCCTCTGGTTGCCTCTGTAGGTGTTCCGGTTGCCAAGATGAGTGGACGGGGACTAGGCCACACTGGTGGGACGATTGATAAGCTTGAGTCTATACCCGGTTTCCATGTGGAAATCAGCAATGAGGAATTTATCAATCTTGTAAATAAAAATAAAGCGGCTGTAATCGGGCAATCCGGCAATCTGACCCCAGCCGATAAAAAGCTGTATAGTTTGCGGGACGTGACTGCTACAGTCAGCTCTATCCCGTTGATTGCCAGCTCTATTATGAGCAAAAAAATTGCCTCAGGTGCCGATGCAATTGTCCTGGATGTCAAAACAGGAGCTGGGGCATTCATGAAAGAGCTGGAAGATGCAAAAGAGTTGGCAGAAGCGATGGTATCTATCGGTAACCGAGTGGGGCGAAAAACCATGGCAGTCATCTCTGACATGAGTCAGCCATTAGGATTTGCGGTGGGTAATGCTTTAGAGGTGAAAGAAGCGATCGATACCCTTAAAGGCCAAGGGCCAGAAGATTTAACAGAACTGTGTCTTACCTTAGGAAGCCAGATGGTCTTACTTGCTGATGAGGCGAAAGATATGGAAGAAGCTAGGGCGAAGCTAGAGCAAGCGATCAAGTCGGGGAAAGCATTTGAGCAGTTCAAGTTGTTCATTGAATCCCAGGGTGGTGACCCCGCTGTCGCTGACAACCCTGATCAATTACCGCAGGCAGAATATCAAGTCGAGCTGCCAGCCGTTAAAACAGGAACGATTTCCGAAATTGTTGCAGATGAAGTAGGGACCTCCGCGATGATGCTTGGAGCCGGAAGGGCAACCAAGGAATCAAAGATCGATCTTGCTGTAGGTATTGTTCTCCATAAGAAAATAGGTGACTATGTAAAAGAAGGGGAACCACTGCTTACCATTCATTCAAACCAGGAAAAAGTGGATGAGGTAAGAGATAAGTTATACGCAAGCATTAAAATTTCAGATAGTGATCAGAAAGCTCCTTCTCTAGTTCATGACAAAATCAGTCAATAGCTTTTAGCGAGTACACAGTATGTTGTGTACTCTTTTTTTATTTTCTATGCTTGTAAATGCGGAGTATAGTTTGCCATGCAAATGGCAAACCTATGGGTATCATCTTTGGTGGAGGTAAAACTATGAAAAAATCTGCTTTATTTACAACCATACTGTTTTTTGCTTTGACATGGGCTTATCCAGCCAATGCAGAGGAGAGTGAACAGGAAACTGATCTTGCAGAAGAGGCTAAGTCAGCAGTTTTAATGGAGCGTGATACAGGAGAGGTTATGGTTGACAAGAATGCGCATGAACAGCTGCCGCCTGCAAGCATGACAAAGGTTATGACCCTGCTGCTAATTATGGAAGAATTGGAATACGGCGGGCTTGATTTGGAAGAAATGGTCCGAGTTAGTGATAAGGCAGCCTCCATGGGAGGATCGCAAATATTTCTGGAAGCAGGAGAAGAAATGGCTGTAAAGGACCTTCTTAAAGGGATAGCTGTAGCATCTGGCAATGATGCAAGTGTAGCTTTGGCAGAGCGGATAGCCGGCAGCGAAGAGGCATTTGTCAAAAAAATGAATGAGAAAGCAGCAGAGCTTGGCTTGGAAAACACCCATTTTCAGAATACGACCGGCCTGCCTGCAGATGACCATTACAGCACTGCCTACGATATGGCAATCATGGCCAAGGAATTGTTAAAATACGAGTCAATTACCGATTATACATCCATCTATGAGGACTATCTCCGCAAAGGAGAAGATAACGAATTTTGGCTGGTAAATACAAATAAGCTGGTCCGGTTTTATCCAGGAGTGGATGGGCTGAAAACAGGTTTTACCAACGAGGCGAAGTACTGCTTGACTGCAACAGCTAAAAAAAATGACATGCGTGTAATTGCTGTTGTAATGGGTGCAGATACACCTAAAGAGAGAAATTCTGCGGTTTCCGGCCTGCTGGATTATGCTTTCAACCATTATGAAACAACCAAATTGTTCGATAAAGGAGATAGCATTACATCACTGAACCTGTTGAAAGCAGAGAACGACCACATAAATGTAATAACGTCCCAGTCTATTAGCACTCTCCATGAGAAGGGCCAAGCGCCAGAGGATATTAAGACGAAGGTTAAAATAGATGAAAACATTACTTTGCCATTGAAGAAGGGGGATCAAGTGGGCACCCTGATCATCGAAAATGAAAATGAGCTGCTCTCCGAAACCGAATTGATTGTCGAGAGCGATGTTGATAATGCGGGTTACCTGACATTATGGAAACGGGCATGGGAGAAATTGACGAAACATAACTAAATTGGCCTGATAAAGGCGAACTGCTTCTTCTTTTGTCAACAGGCAGGAATCCCCTGCCTACATAGAGAAAAAGAATATACCATGTACTGATGAGGAGGAAATGTTTATGGGACTCTATTCCCTGTTTGAAGTGAAGCAAGATGTACTGATTGTCAGACTTTCCGGGGAACTGGATCATCACGAAGCGGAAGCATTGCGTAGTGAATGGAAAGATAGGCTTTATGAGAATACAGTTAAACATGTAATTCTCAACCTGGAAGATGTTACATTTATGGATAGTTCAGGCTTGGGAGTGGTTCTGGGCCGCTATAAAGAAGTATTGCAGCTTGGCGGAGAAATGGTCGTCTGCTCGATATCGCCTCCGGTTAAACGTTTGTTTGAAATGTCGGGGATGTTCAAGATTGTCAGGTTGGAGGAAAATGAAGCATTTGCTTTGGAAACTCTGGGGGTGGCTTCATGAAAAATGAAATGTTTATTGAATTTTCCAGTGTGAGTGAGAACGAAGCATTTGCAAGGGTGACGGTAGGGGCTTTCATATCCCAATTGGATCCGACAATGGAAGAACTCACAGAAATCAAAACAGTTGTCTCAGAAGCTGTTACCAACTCGATTATTCATGGGTATAACAACGAGGCATACCATAAAATTTCTATTTCATGTGCCCTTTATGAAGGGGAAGTCTCCCTTACCATAAAGGATGAGGGAATAGGCATCTCGGATGTTGATGAGGCGCGGCAGCCGTTATATACATCCAAGCCTGAGCTGGAGCGTTCCGGCATGGGCTTCACAATTATTGAAAACTTTATGGATACGGTAGAGGTTGTATCAAATCCTGGAAAAGGGACAACCGTTCACATGACGAAACAATTAACGAAAAGTAAAACGGTTTATAATTAGGGGCCGTGCCTATGGATGTCAATGTGAAAAATAATAATCGGAATGATGCTTTATCGGATGAACAGGTCAAGGAATATATACAGAGGAGTCAGCAAGGAGATAAGGAAGCAAGGAACATCCTGGTCGAGAGGAATATAAGATTAGTATGGTCGGTCGTCCAGCGGTTTATCAATAGAGGGTATGACCCCGATGATTTATTTCAAATTGGCAGCATAGGGCTGATAAAATCTATAGATAAGTTTGACTTATCTTATGATGTCCGCTTTTCTACATATGCTGTCCCGATGATTATCGGAGAAATCAAACGCTTCATCAGGGATGACGGAAGTGTGAAAGTCAGCCGGTCACTTAAGGAAACAAACAATAAAATTAGAAAGAAGAAGGATGAACTCACCAAGAAGCTTGGGAGGTCGCCGACTGTTACCGAACTCGCTGCAGAACTGGACATCTCTCCAGAGGAAGTAGTCCATGCCCAGGAAGCTTCAAAGTCACCACATTCTATCCATGAGACAGTATTCGAAAATGATGGAGATCCAATTACTTTGTTGGATCAAATTGCCGAGGATGACACAGGCTGGTTCGATAAAATAAGCCTGCAGGAAGCTATTAGGGATCTCAATGACCGTGAACGGCTGATTGTCTATCTAAGGTATTATAAAGATCAGACACAAACAGAGGTTGCAGAGCGGCTTGGCATTTCCCAGGTACAAGTATCGCGGCTGGAGAAAAAAATATTGGAAGATATAAAGAAATATATTGATTCGTAAATGAGGACATCACTTAACAGGTGATGTCCTTTTTCCTTATCATAAAAACCTTGCCTATGTTCCATACTAGGAATAAGAATAGGAAAAGGGCGGTTCAGATGACTGAAGTTGTATATGTACGCATGAAGAAGAACATGGAAATTAATCATATGCAGGAAATTGTACTGAAAGATGTAGCATCTGTTTCAGCTCCTGAAAGAATAAAGAAGGAGTTGGAAAACACATCCATCTATAGAGTGACAGAAAAAGATAAAAATATCTTAGTGATAGACAGTTTCATGATTATTGAACATCTTAACAAAATATATACTCATCTGGAATTCCAAATGGTTGGGCCTTCTCAGACAATCATACGAATACAAACAAAGAAGAAAGAGCCGCCAATACTGATTGTTTCCGTTGTCTGGCTTCTTCTGTTCGTAGGAATGGCAATGACAATCATGAATTTCCATTACGATGTAAGTATGCAAGAAGTCCATCAGAAACTCCACTTCTTGCTGACAGGAGAAGAGAACCAATTTCCTTTATGGATTCAAATCCCATATTCTTTTGGACTGGGTGCCGGTATGCTCCTTTTCTTTAACCACTGGTTCAAGAAACGGTTGAATGAAGAACCAAGCCCCTTGGAAGTGGAAATATACAACTACCAGCAGGACCTCGACAATTATGTAAACCACCATGAAAACAGATTGAATGATCCAGGAAATTCTCCTTAATTTAGCGCAAGTGGTCATTGGTCTTGCTGGAGGTTTCGCTGTCGGGGCAGGATATGTGGCATTTTTGACTGTTTTGGGAGTAATTCCCAGGCTTGTGCAATTGACCAAGTCGGAACGATTTATACCCGTTTATACGGCATGTGTAATTACAGGCTCCTTATTTGGGACATATCTTTCTTTTACAAATGTTACATGGGAGCAGCCAGTCGTCTTATTGGTTGTTTGGGGGATATGTCATGGGGTTTTTAATGGGATGCTTGCAGCAGGGCTCACAGAAGCTCTTAATGTGTTTCCCATTCTTTCAAGAAGGATCCGAATGGAAATGCACCTATTATGGCTCCTTATGGCCATCGTATTGGGAAAAATTGCAGGTTCCCTGTTTCAATGGTTGTATTTCGTGAAGTAACAGCATCTTGAGGTATGGAGTGGTTAATTTATGGCAGAAGAAATGAAGAATAAGCAGCCTATTCCCGGAAGATTGACGGATGTCGAAGCATACATGCAAAAAAGACTTGGATTGGATACATCCTATGATCTAGGCTTTCGTGAGCTTGTCTTACTAAAGAAAGAGGTCCAACTGTATTACGTCACCGGCCTTTGTGACAGTGCCATCATTCAAGAGCTGCTCAAGCTGCTGATCAGGATCAATGACAATGAAAGCAATACTCGGAAACTCCCGGAAATTATTGAAAACCGTCTTGTCCATCAGCAGATAGAAAGGGTTGAAACCATGGATGAAGCGGTCGATCAAATTCTATCCGGTTTAGTTGTACTGTTTATCAACGGAGAGAAACGGGGCTTCGTTATTGATGTCCGGCATTATCCGGGGAGAACGCCAGAAGAACCGGATACAGAGCGTGTTGTCAGAGGGTCAAGAGACGGATATACAGAGAATGTAGTTGAAAACACCGCATTGACTCGCCGAAGAATCAGGGATGCCAGGCTTCGTCATGAGATGCTCAAGGTAGGCGAACGCTCCAAAACGGATGTATGCATCAGCTATATAAAAGATGTTGCCGACGAGGGACTCGTGAAACTTATTAAAGAGAAGATTGAAAAGGTAGAGATAGACGGAATCTCCATGGCGGATAAAACGTTGGAAGAGTTTATCATCGACCGGAAATGGACCCCATACCCTTTAGTGAGGTATACGGAAAGGCCCGATGTGGCAGCCACTCACTTGCTTGAAGGCCATGTAATGATCATTGTAGACACCTCGCCCAGTGCCATTATTATGCCGACAACCTTCTTCCACCACCTACAACATGCAGAGGAGTATCGCCAAGCCCCCGCAGTAGGAACTTTCATCCGGTGGATCCGGTTTTTGGCAGTGGCATTATCGATGTACCTTTTGCCGCTCTGGTTGCTGTTTGTCCTGCAACCGGAACTCCTGCCAGAAAATTTGGCATTTATAGGACCGAACGACGTAGGAAATATACCAATCACCGTACAGATTATATTGGCAGGAATAGGTATTGAATTTCTAAGGATGGCAGCTATCCATACACCGACACCTCTCTCCACCGCGATGGGCCTTATTGCTGCAGTGCTTATTGGGCAGATAGCCATCGATGTAGGAATGTTCACTCCGGAAGTTATCTTGTATGTAGCCATAAGTGCTATTGGGTCATATGTCACTCCGAGTTATGAACTGAGTGTCGCCAATAAAATACTGGCCCTTGCATTGGTCATAGTGACAGGACTGTTCGGCCTGGTTGGACTGGTGGTGGGAATTGTTGCCCATCTGCTTCTCCTAATAAGCATTACTTCTCTTAGGACTCCCTATTTATGGCCGTTCATCCCATTCAATGCAATGGCATTTCTGCATGTACTGTTGCGCATACCAGTTCCTTATACAAATAGAAGGCCGAGCATCGTCCATCCAAAAAATAATTATAAACAACCCGTGAAAAAGAGCTGATCTAGTGGTTGGCTCTTTTGTTTTTTACTTCAATATGTTAAAGTTTTTATATTATTTGAAGCAATTGCGGAGGGAATAATCATGATTATCGATAATCATCCATATGAAGTGAATGAGCAAGGACATTTGGAAATTGGCGGGATCGATACAGTTAATTTAGCTGAGAAATATGGTACACCGCTATATATATATGATGTAAAGACAATAAGGGATAATTGCCGGGCGTTCGTTCGGACATTTGAAGAGCTTGATATTAAAGCTCAGGTCGCCTATGCGAGCAAGGCATTTTCCTCCATTGCAATGGTGCAGATAGCGAAACAGGAAGGCCTTAGCCTTGATGTAGTGTCCGAGGGGGAATTATATACTGCATTTCAAGCTGGTTTTCCTAAAGAGAAAATACATTTACATGGGAACAATAAAAGTATAGAGGAGCTTTCCATGGCCATCGAGCATGACATTGGCTGTATTGTGGTTGACAACTTCCTTGAAATTGAAATGATTGGCCGACTGTTGGAAAAGTACGGGAAGAACATGGATGTCCTTATGCGGGTCACTCCGGGAATTGAATCCAAAACCCATAAATATATCATGACCGGCAATGAAGATTCCAAGTTTGGCTTTAATCTGCAGAATGGACAAGCGGAGGAAGCTTTCCATATGCTGTATAAACATCCGTCCATTAATTTCAAGGGGCTGCATTGCCATATTGGTTCCCAAATCTTTGAAACGGAAGGATTTCTGCTGGCTGCAGAGGTGTTATTTAAACAGATTGCTGTCTGGAATGATAAGTATGGCTTCATTCCAGAAGTACTGAATCTTGGAGGAGGATTCGGCATCCGTTATACCGGGGAGGATACACCACTCCCTTTGAATAAGTATGCAGAAAAGCTTGGTGCTGCGGTAGCTGATTTCGCAGCGGATTTGGAAATACCGATGCCGGAAATATGGATTGAGCCTGGCAGGGCTATTGTCGGAAATGCGGGGATTACCCTGTATTCAATAGGGTCCATGAAAAATATACCTGGGGTCCGTGACTATATTTCTGTTAACGGCGGGATGACGGATAATTTAAGGCCAGCTTTATATCAAGCTAAATATGAAGCTGTAATAGCCAATAAAGCCAATCAGGAACCCAGCAAGCAAGCATCCATAGCAGGAAAATGCTGTGAATCGGGCGATATGCTGATCAAAGATCTTCCTCTGCCAGAAGCGGAGACTGGAGACATATTGGCGGTCTTTTCGACAGGAGCATATGGGTATTCCATGGCCAATCACTATAACAGGATTCCTAAAGCGGCCGTTGTATTTGTGGAAGATGGCCAGGATAAATTGGTTGTCCAAAGGGAATCCTATGAAGATGTTGTGAAAAATGACCTTTCCTATGAATAACTGGTCTAGATTATTTAAACTTCTGTGATTAAATGATAAAATGTACAAAGGTTGCCATTAAAAATTAAAGGGGATAAGAGAATGAGCAAAAAAGGCTATATCTTAATGGAAAATGGAAATAAGATTGAATTCGAATTATATCCTGAAGCTGCACCAAACACCGTAGCGAACTTCGAAAAACTGGCCAATGAAGATTTCTATGATGGGTTGACATTCCACCGGGTAATCGACGGATTTGTCAGCCAGGGCGGATGTCCTCGCGGAAACGGTACAGGAAATGCCGGGTATACGATAAAGTGTGAAACAGCTGGAAACCCACATAAACATGAAGCAGGTTCTTTATCCATGGCCCACGCGGGAAAAGATACAGGAAGCTGCCAGTTCTTTATTGTCCATGAGCCTCAGCCGCATCTTAATGGTGTTCATACTGTTTTCGGCAGAGTTACATCAGGTCTCGAGCATGCAAAGGCTATGAGAAACGGGGATGTAATGAAAGAGGTGAAAGTCGAGACAGAAGGCTGATCTGTTACGGAAATAAACTGTGCAGAATATTAACTTACTTCTATATCTGATTTTTGCGGCTGCGCCTTTAAGTACAATGATTCATGAGCTCGGCCATGCTGCAGCAGCAAGATTATTAAGAGTGGATGATGTAAGCTTATCGATTGGTTCCGGGAAAGAAATCGGTTCGCTGGAAGCGGCAGGAATCCGGATCAACATCCATGTCTGCTATTTCCTTGGCGGTGTCGTCCAAAGTGTTGGAAATAACACTTTGAAGGGGCGGGAAAAAGTTTTGATTTCTTTAGCAGGGCCTTTGGCGAGTGCCTTTTCTGCATTCCTGGCCTTTCTTGCTATGACCGGAAGCAATGAGTATCTTCACTTGTTTGCTTTGTTCAATTTATGGCTTGCTGCTGTAAATATTCTTCCGTTCAAGTTTAGGGGGAAAGAGACAGATGGCTATATTATCTGGACAACCATAGCAAAACACAGAGCCCTTTCTAAATTCAGGCATAAGTAGCCGTATGTTTACATAGAATGTTGGTCATGCTGTTACAGCAAATGCTGGGTTTGACATATCAGCATCTATACTGCATAAATATATATACAAACTTACATTGTATTCGGGAAGCATAAAATTATGATGTAGATTTTGTTAATGAGGGGTAACTATGTTAATTCGATATAAAAAATCGCTGGAAAAGATTGCAATGGGCCTTCTTTCTTTTATGCCGGAAGAAAAGAAGGACGTAAAGAAACTTCAGGAAACAATTAAAGAATATGAGTCCAATCCGGATTGGCATCTCTACCTGTGGAAGGAAGAAGATATCCTTGGTGCAGTGGGCTTGAGAGTGGAAGATGGAATCAATGCAATCATCCAGCATATTTCTGTTAATCCCTCCTATCGGAATTGTGGGATTGGCAAGAGGATGATCAATGAGGTTAAAGAGCAGTATCAAACCAAATATGTAGTTAGCACGATAGATGAGATAGAGGAGTTTTACCAAAGGTGCGCAGAAGTGGAAGAAGGATAAAAAAAACCAGCCCGATAAGGGGCTGGTTTTTTAAAGGTGATGAACTATTCTGATGATTTAGTACCAAGCAGCTCCTACAATTATCAAGAGAATGAACAATACAACAAGTAACGCAAAGCCTCCGTTGTAACCACCACTCATGATGACATGCCTCCTTTTTGTACTTTCCATAAATGTTTTGTGGTAACATTTATCTTACGTTAATAACCTATGTTAGAATGTGGTCCACTGTATGGGCATCTATGCCACAACACGGGAGATTTTTTAAGAGTGGAGAGAGTAAAAGGGAAACCAGGATATCCTGCAAATGCATCACAGACCAGGGGGAGATAAGTCATGAATCAGCCATATCAGGTGAAACTGGAGGCCTTTGAAGGACCTCTCGATTTATTACTGCACTTGATCAACAGATATGAAATAGATATATACGATATTCCGGTTGCACAAATAACGGATCAGTATATGAATTATATTCATGCCATGCAGCACTTGGAACTGAATATGGCTAGCGAATATCTGGTAATGGCATCCACCCTGGTTGCGATTAAGAGTCAAATGCTGCTGCCAAATCGGGAACCGGAATTGGATCCAGAAGAGGAATATACAGAAGATCCGAGAGAAGAATTGATGCAACGGTTGATCGAATATAGAAAATACAAGGAAGCCGCCGAAACGTTAAAGGAAAAAGAAATGGATGCCAACCAGATCTTTACAAGGGAACCCGTCAATTTTGAAGATGAAGATAATGAAGAACGGCTTGCTGCTGGAGAGGTCACCCTATATGATGTTCTCGGTGCCTTTGGAAAGATGCTGAGAAGAAAAAAATGGAACACACCATTGGAAACGAAAGTGCAGCGTACAGAAATACCAATTGAGAAAAGAATGGATGATATACGGAGAATGGTTGAGCAATCAGGTGAAGGGTTGGCGTTTGATCAGCTTTTCACCCCGCATTCCCGTTCACAGCTAGTGGTCACTTTTATGGCCCTTCTGGAACTGATGAAAAGTAATCAAGTGTACTGTAAACAAACTAAACACTTTGACACGTTATATATCTATAGCATGGAGGAATAAGTGTGGAAGTAAAAAAATGGAAGCCTGTAATTGAAGGGCTGTTATTCGCTAGTGGAGAGCAGGGAATAACGGCCAAGCATTTATCCAAGATCTTGGAGATCCCTGAATGGCAGGTGGAAAATTTACTGATCGAGTTAAAAGATGATTTGAAAAATGAAGATAGAGGGATCATGGTGATGCAGTCACATGAGGTGTATCACCTTACAACTAAACCGGAGCATAGTGATTATTATAAAAAAATGATGGAAACTCCCAAGACATCGAGAATGTCGCAGGCAGCTCTGGAAACTCTTGCCATCATTGCCTATCAGCAGCCTATTACGAGGACGGAGATCGAAGAAATAAGAGGGGTGAAGAGCGACCGGCCTGTACAAACCCTGCTGGCCAGATCTCTAATAGAGGAAGCCGGTCGGAGAGACAGTGTTGGGCGCCCTGTATTATTTTCTACTACAAAGGAATTTCTTACTTATTTTGGTCTGACATCTTTAGACGAACTGCCACCGCTTCCCGAAGATCCTGATGAATTTGAACAAGAAGCGGATATGTTCTTTGAAAGATTTGAAATGGAGTAGGAAATGAAATACTTAAGTGTAACCCAAAAGTTGGAGGAAACTCTAATTTTTGGGGTTTTATTATGTCAAAAGTTTCCATCAGCAATAGAAGTATGATGGCTAGCTGCCTTAAAAAGGTCCATACATTCCATCCGTTATAAGCGTCGGGGGTGAGTGCTGTCAGGTCCTGATCTCCTTTGTTTACACCAATATTTGATTGCTTGCATAGGCTGATGTGGAGGTGATCGAATGGATGATAAATGGAAATCATACTTGGAGGATCTTATTTATTGGGGAGAAGAAACAAAGGAGTCTCTTTCAGCCTCTTCATTGCCTGAGTCGGAAATGAAGCAATGGATCAATCAACTGGATGATTGGCAGTTGAAGATTCAAGACCTGCTTCATGAGCAAAGAGAGTTGACCTCAAAGGAAATGGACGAAATTAATGAAGAAGGGAAACGAATTTTTCAAGATATAAAAAAGTGGAAGGCAAACATGGGAGGGAATGAAGTACCATTCGGAGAGCATGAACTTCCGCCATTGCCCTACGCCTACCATGCACTAGAACCATATATCAGTGAGGATATCATGCGGCTGCATCATCTGGTCCATCATCAGTCCTATGTAGATGGTCTGAATAAGGCGGAGAATGAACTTTATAATAAAAATTCAACGGATCATATGATAAAACATTGGCTTCGGGAGCAGGCTTTTAATGGTTCCGGTCACTACCTGCACTCCATTTTCTGGGAAAATATGACACCCGATTCATCTGGAAAACCGGAAGGAGAGATTCTCCAACAGATAGATAAAGACTTCGGGGGATGGCAAGAATTCAAGTCGTTATTTTCGAAGGCAGCATCTTCTGTCGAGGGTGTTGGTTGGGCAGTTCTGCTTTGGGTGCCGGCTAGCGGCAGGCTTGCTGTTCAATCGTTTGAAAAACATCAATTATTTCAATTGGCAGCAGGAATACCATTGCTGGTGTTGGATGTCTGGGAGCATGCTTATTATCTCCAATATCAAACAGATAGAGATGAATATATAGATAACTGGTGGAACATAGTCAACTGGCAAGATGTAAATGAACGGCTTAAAGCAGCTAAATTGAAGGTTTGACCAACAGCTCCTCCTGCAGATCCGTTGCTCTTCAGGCATAACACTTTTTTTGGTGCATATGCTTTAGAGATAGAAAATCTGCGGGAGGAAGCATGCTATGAAACGAGCGGTCTCACTACTATGCATATTGCTCTGTTGTTTTTTTATTTATCCTGCAACAGGACAAGCTGCACCATCAATATCTGCCAATAATGCCATTTTGATTGAGCAGTCCACAGGAAGGGTCCTTTATGAGAAACAGGCTCATGAGAAAGAATTGATTGCAAGCATTACCAAAATCCTGACAGCCATCATTGCTGTGGAATCCGGCAAAATGAACGAAACGGCGACGGTCAGTAGGAAAGCGGTCTATACGGAGGGTTCTTCGATCTATTTAGAGCAGGGGGAGAAAATTAGTATAAAAGACCTCGTCTATGGGCTGATGCTCCGTTCAGGAAATGATGCAGCTGTAGCAATCGCTGAACACATAGGAGGAAGTGAAGAGGGGTTTGTTCATTTAATGAATGAAAAGGCGGATTGGCTCGGCATGACCAATAGCAGTTTTGCAAACCCACACGGGCTGAATGCAGACAATCATTTTTCGACGGCTTATGACATGGCTTTGCTAATGAGATATGCAATGAACCATCCCGTGTTTAGGGAAATAACAGGAGAAACATCATACTTGTCCGAAAACCGTTCATACAGTTGGAGAAACAAAAACAAATTACTCACCGAGTATTATGAACATACTACAGGTGGAAAAACCGGCTTCACAAAAAAAGCCGGAAGAACATTGGTATCATCTGCAGAAAAGAATGGAATGACCCTTATTGCTGTGACATTGAATGCCCCCGATGACTGGAGGGACCACATGAGCCTTTATGAATGGGGGTTTGATAACTATGAACTGACGAATCTAGCTGAAGAGGGATCGGAGCTTTACCGTTTAAACAATACAAGAGACCTGCAGTCAGGCTATTTGCATGATGACTTGATATACCCGCTTAGGGATGGAGAATATGAACAATTGGAAAGGCAGACATATCTACTGGAAGGTGGTAATGCTGACATGGATGGGAGAATCGGCAAAACGATATTCCACCTTAAAGGGGATCAGATTGCAGAGGCAGCTATCTATGCAGAGAGGAAAAGCGAAGAATCGGAGAGCCTCGTTTCACAAGCCTTGTCTATATACGGGCAGATTCTGGGGGGCCGTTAAAGTTGGTTAATCTAATTTGGGCTTTTATGGCTGTTATTGGTATTTTGTACGCCATGGCCAATGGGACGATGGATCAGGTGAATGAGGCAGTATTCGAAGGGGCGGCAGAAGCAGTCACTCTGTCGATTGGCTTAATAAGTGTACTAGTATTCTGGCTCGGACTCATGAAAGTAGCTGAAGAAGCAGGGATTCTTAAAGTGCTTACCAGACTTATGCGTCCGCTGGTCAGCAAATTATTCCCCGAAATCCCCCCAGATCATCCGGCAATGGGGTACATCTTATCCAATATGGCGGCAAATATCTTCGGTTTGGGCAACGCAGCTACACCGATGGGCATCAAGGCAATGGAACAGATGAAACAGCTTAGTGGTAATGAAACAGCTTCTCGTTCGATGATTACCTTTTTAGCCTTAAATACTTCCAGTTTAACTATCATACCAACCACTGTTATTGCAATCCGCATGCAATATGATTCCGTCTCACCTACAGAAATTGTAGGAACTACCATCCTTGCAACATTGGTTTCTTCGGTCAGCGCCGTATTGGTGGATCGATTCTACTATTATAAGAGTATCCGGGGGAATTGAGATGAGTGTAATAACTGCAGTCAGCACATGGTTCATACCGTGCTTTATATTGTTAGTTCTGTCTGTTGCCACATGGAGGAAAGTTCCATCATATGAAATGTTTGTGGAAGGGGGGAAGGAAGGAGTCAAAATGGCATTTTCCCTTCTTCCTTTTTTAGTGGGGATGATTGTTTCTATCTCCATCTTGCGGAGTTCTGGCGCACTGGAGGCCTTTATTCAGTTAATTTCCCCTGTTTTAATCGCGGTTGGGGTTCCTCCCGATATTATACCATTGGCACTCGTCCGTCCTATATCCGGAACAGCAGCATTAGGGATGACCACCGAGTTGATCAGCAGCCACGGGCCTGATTCATTTATTGGAAGATTGGCGTCCACCATGCAGGGAAGCACTGATACAACACTATATATTCTGACTGTATATTTCGGTGCTGTTGGCATAAAGAAAATGAGTTATGCGTTGAAAGTTGGACTGATAGCAGATGTTATTGGTATAATTGCTTCAATAATTATTGTAACACTAGTTTTCGGATAAACTGTTTAGTGGCGTTAACATATAGTTAGCGCTATTATTATGTATGAAAATAACTATTCAGGATTGGATGATAAAATGAGCGATAAATTAGACAGGCTTCAAAAAGTAATCGCACAAAGCGGTGTTACTTCCAGAAGAAAGGCTGAAAAGCTGATTGCTGATGGAAAAGTAAAAGTGAATGACAAAGTGGTTTCCGAATTAGGAACAAAGGTTTCTCCCAATGATAGGATTGAAGTGGATGGTGTACCTCTTGAAAAGGAAAAACCGGTATACTACCTGCTGTACAAACCGAGGGGTGTAATTTCCAGCCTGAAAGATGATAAAGGCAGAAAAGTTGTAACCGATTTGATTGGAGAGATTGAAGAACGTGTCTATCCAGTAGGGAGGCTCGACTATGACACCTCTGGAATCCTCCTGCTGACCAACGATGGAGAATTTGCTAATCAATTAATGCATCCCCGATATGGGGTGGAAAAAGTATATGTCGCAAAACTGGAAGGTATACCCGATAAGATGGAACTTGGAAGGTTGAGGAAGGGCGTCGAGTCGGAGAATGATGTTCTCAAAGCACTAAGGTATAAAATTCTTTCCGTGGACAGGAAGAAAAATTCCATGCTGCTTGAACTGACACTGAACGAGGGTAAAAATAGACATGTCAGAAGGATGATGGATGTTCTCGGTTACCCGGTGCAGAAGTTGAAAAGGGAGAGGTATGGTGTATTGACCTTGGAAGGCCTTCAGCCCGGCGGCTTCCGCCCATTAAACCCCAAGGAAGTTAAACAAATGAGGAATCTAGCCGTAAAGAATGTTGAAAAATAGTCAAATTCTGGCGTTTGGTTTGATGATATACTTCAATGGGGAGTGATTACCATATGAGTTTGGAAGAAGCCAAAAAGAAAAAAAGCAATAAAAAGAAGAAGCGACTCATCTTCAGAACAGCTACTATCGGAGTTTTACTGGCTGCTGTCGCATATGCCCTAGTTTCCAACCTGACAAGTGACAACACCGTCTACGGTGAGGGAGACGAGGCACCTGATTTCCAATTAACTCAAATAAACAAAAATAATGAAATGGAAACGGTCCAGCTCAGCGATCTTCGAGGAAAGGGAGTCATGCTTAACTTCTGGGGTACCTGGTGTCCTCCTTGTGAGAAGGAAATGCCATACATGGAAGATTTGTACCCGGAATATAAGGAAAAAGGTGTGGAAATTGTAGCGGTAAGTCTGGATGCCACTGAACTGGTTGTTCACCGGTTCATTGATAAATATGACCTTACTTTTCCTGTTCCCCACGATACTACTGGAGAGGTAATGGACCTTTATAAAGTCGGCCCCTTGCCGACCACTTTCTTTATTAATCCGGACGGGGAGATAGAAGAGGTAGTTGAAGGCGGTTTGACACTGGAAAGTATCGAGGGGCATTTGCAAAGCATACAGCCGCAGACATGAACAAGCCATAACTGAGAGGGATAGGAATGAACAAAATAAAATGTGAATGCGGACACGTTAACCCGGAAGGAACAGTACTGTGTGAAGCTTGCGGGAAACCCATCGAAAAGAACCAGCATATTGAAGGAAACGATAATAAGAAATTATTGAATATGCGTTACGATGGCAGTGCCCGCAGATCTCAGACGTATAACAAAACAATCATTGATAAAACTTGGAGTTTCTTTTCTTCAGTAAAAGTGGGTGTATGGCTGATCGTCATTACACTTATAGCTTCGGCGATCGGCTCTATCTTCCCGCAGGAGATGTATATTCCTGCTGATGCTGAAAACCGCGATCCGTCCGTCTTCTATGAGGATCGATACGGCATTCTAGGGTTGATTTATTATCAGTTAGGTTTACATAATTTGTACAGTTCCTGGTGGTACATGCTGTTGATTGCCTTAATAGGAATTTCCTTGGTGATTTGCAGTATTGATAGGGTTGTCCCATTGTACAAGGCTTTGAAGATTCAGAAACCAAAGAGGCATAAATCGTTTATCAGCCGGCAGCGGCTGTATAGTGAAACAGATCACGTGACAGGGGAAGAAATCGATACAGTAAAAGAACGGCTGAAAAAACAGAGGTATCGTATCAGAGAAGAAGACGGCCATATCCTGGCTGAGAAAAATAGGTTCTCCAGATGGGGGCCATATGTAAATCATATCGGTCTTATTATTATCCTGGTGGCAGCAATCCTCAGGTTCTCTGATGTCCTGTACTTGGATGAATATGTATGGGTTAGAGAAGGAGAGACCACAGTAATTCCCGGAACTAATAGTGAATATTATATTGAAAATAAAGAATTGCTGATTGAAACCCATGATGAGAATGATGAAAGATTCAAAGAGGCTATCGCTGAACAAGGGGAAGTGTTCAGTAATTTTCAGACCAATGCAGTCATCTATCGGGCAAAAGAATCTTCAGTTGCAGGAGAAGAGCCGGAACTGGAGCCTATCCAGGAAGAGGAAATCCGATTGAACCATCCGGCTAAATTCGACGAATATTCCCTATATCAGGCAGGTTATCAGACGAATGAATTTTCTTCTATGAGCTTCAAGATTCATGAAGTGGATGATCCGGAAGAAGAAGCCCTTGCCAATTTCGAGGTGGACTTAACCTCCCCGGAAAGTGAGTATCAATTGGAAAATGGCTTCCGTGTGGAAATAGCCGAATATTTTCCTGATTATTATCTGGGCGATGACGGCGAACCAGCATCGGAGACAAATTATCCCCGAAACCCAGCCTTTGTAATGGTTGTCCATCCGCCAGACGGAGAAGAACCTGAAGTAAGCTTCCTTGGGATTGGACGAAATTTGGATCCTACAGGCGAAAATGACTACAATATCGGGATTACGGACTTTGATACAAGAGATGTCAGTGGTTTAACGGTAAGAGTGGACCATACTCTTCCATTTTTTGGACTGGGTGCTGCTATATTTATGATCGGTGTGATTCAGGGAATGTACTGGCATCACAGAAGGATCTGGCTCCACCCTAAAGATGATGGTATCCTCATGGCTGCCCATACTAATAAAAACTGGTTTGGTGTCCAAAAAGACATCGAAAAAGCAATAGAAGGCACAAATATCACAATGGTGACTGACCAGCAGGAATTGGATGAAGGATGATGGAATTTCCTCTTCTCCAACCTGTGCCATCTAACAATACGGAGGGTAATATATGAGTTTAATTGAAGTAAGCAGTACCATGCTGTACACGGCGTTTATCCTTTATTTGGTTGCAACCTTCTTTTTTGGGTTTACCATCAGGGATAAAAGGACTTCCACGGCAAAAGGAAGGGCCGGGGTAATAGGCATTACAATAACAATCATTGGCTTTGCCGCCCAAACCATTTACTTTATAACAAGGTGGATGGCAAGCGGGCATGCACCTGTAAGCAATATGTTCGAATTCATGACTTTCTTGGGCATGTGTCTGGTGTTTGGTTTTATTGTGATCTACTTTATATACAAAGTGACAGTGCTTGGGCTTTTCGCCCTGCCTGTAGCAATGATCATCATTGCCTATGCCAGTATGTTCCCTACTGAAGTGGCTCCATTAGTGCCATCCCTGCAAAGCCATTGGTTATATATTCATGTGACCACTGTATCACTTGCACAAGGGATCCTCTCTATCAGCTTTGTTGCTGGGCTGATCTATTTAATCCGACAGGTTGATCAAACTGTCCGGAATAAAAGTAATATATGGCTGGAAATTGTACTTTATTCCTTATTTCTGTTTGTCGGTTTTATTGTTAGTACGACCGTATTCAATTTAATGGACTACAGTGCAACGTTTGAATATACCGAACAAGGAGCCAATGTAACAACTGAATACCATCTGCCTGCCATTGCTGCCCCTAATGAAGGAACGCTTATTTCGGAGGATGTAATGGAGCCATGGTTCGAGGCACCAGAATGGATGCACGGAGCGGATGCTGGAAGGAAATTCAATACCGTTATTTGGTCGGTATTAACAGGAACCATTCTTTATGGTCTTGTCCGTCTCCTCCTCCGTAAAAGAATAGGTGCATTCATCCAGCCATATCTTAAAAATGTGAAACCGGATCTGGTGGACGAAATCAATTACCGGGCAGTAGCAATCGGATTTCCTCTCTTTACACTTGGAGGGCTTATTTTCGCAGCCATTTGGGCACAGATTGCCTGGGATCGTTTCTGGGGATGGGATCCGAAAGAAGTATGGGCCCTAATTACATGGTTTTTCTACGCTGCCTTCTTGCATCTGCGGCTTTCGAGAGGCTGGCATGGTGAGAAATCTGCGTGGCTCGCTGTAATCGGGTTTGCAATTATTATGTTTAACCTGATTGTAGTCAATCTAGTCTTGGCAGGCCTGCATTCTTATGCATAAGGACATTTAATATAAAAGGCACTGGTGTAAACTTTACACGGTGTCTTCTTTTCTTACACATTTTAAGAATGTTGGTTTATACTCAAAATATATTCGTGAGAAGGGGGAATTGATATGGATAAAGAAGCTATCATACTAGTTGTCGATGATGAAGAAAGGATCCGACGGCTAACCCGTATGTACCTAGAGAGAGAAAATTACGTAGTGGATGAAGCTGAGAATGGTAAAGATGCATTGGATAAAGCCTTGAATAACCATTATGATGTTATATTGCTTGATATTATGATGCCGGAAATGGATGGAATAGAGTTCAGCCAGGAGCTGCGCAAGGAGAAAACCACACCCATTATCATGTTGACAGCAAAAGGAGAAGAGGCAAACAGAGTTCAAGGGTTCGAGGCGGGAGCTGATGACTATGTAGTAAAGCCTTTCAGTCCGAGGGAAGTCGTTCTTCGGGTAAAAGCATTGCTCCGCAGGGTGTCTACTTCTGATTTCAATCATAAAGAAGAGACTTCTAAAAACGTATTGGTGTTTCCAAATCTAACCATTGACCATGATGCACACAGAGTGACTGCGGATGGTAAGGAAGTGACCCTTACTCCTAAAGAGTATGAGCTGCTCTGTTTTTTGGCCAAGTCACCTGACAAAGTTTTCACTAGGGAGCAGCTGTTGAAGGAAGTATGGGAATATGAATTTTTTGGGGACCTGAGAACCGTGGATACACATGTGAAACGATTAAGGGAGAAGTTAAACAATGTTTCCCAAGAGGCAGCGAAAATGATTGTCACCGTTTGGGGTGTCGGCTATAAATTCGAGGTAGATGACGCATAATGTTTTGGCGCAGCGTAGTAGGGAAGCTGGCGGCAACTATCCTGCTGTTGGTTTCTTTTGTATTA
The DNA here is from genome assembly GCF_042643265.1 of Virgibacillus sediminis. NCBI lineage: Bacteria > Bacillati > Bacillota > Bacilli > Caryophanales > Bacillaceae > Virgibacillus > Virgibacillus sediminis. The sequence continues at coordinate 106,809 of NZ_JBHRRZ010000014.1, forward strand.
TTTATATTAACCATACTGCTTCTCCAGTTTTTTGAAAACTTCCATATCCAGGAAGCTGAAAAGGCAATGATGCAGACGGCCACGAAAGTTTCCGTGCTTGTGGAACAGCACCCGGACCGGGCACTAATTAAGGAAACAACGGAACGAATCGCTGACTTGGATACAAGAATTGCTATTGTTTTTGGGGATGGAGAGGTCTGGGTGTCGGACAGTTCCAATGAAGAATTGTCAGAGTTCAAAATGTCTTGGCTCGATATGGATAACAAGCTTGCCAGGGTGATTACTGATGACGCCGAAATTAAACAGCAAATGGTGCTTCCTGAGAGTGGCATTGAAGCAATGATTGCAGGGGCGCCTGTATCCACTACTCAGGCAGGCGTGTTTGTTTATCAATCTTTAGATGTCATTGAACAGACAAAAAAAGAGACAACCCAGATTATCCTTTTGGCGGCAGGTATTGCAATTATATTGACCATCGTATTCGCCGTGTTCCTTTCGTCACGGATAACCTCTCCTCTGATAAAAATGAGGGAAGCTGCTTTCGATCTAACCAGAGGGGAATTTAATACTAAGGTTCCTATATTGACTCATGATGAGATTGGAGAGCTGGCTATTGCGTTTAACCGCATGGGGAGACAGCTGAAATTCCATATAAATGCTCTGCGGCAGGAAAAAGAGCAATTCTCCAGTATAGTAAGCTCGATGGCAGATGGTGTGATCACTTTAAGCCGCAATGGTGAAATGATTGTTATTAACCCGCCGGCAGAGAAATTCCTGGAAGACTGGTATTTTGAGAAAGGGAGCAGCCCGGAAGAGGAAGACGGGAGACTTCCCGATGAATTACATGAGATCCTTCAAGAAGTGGTTCAAAGGGAGAGGGAAGAACTGTATGAGACGAGCCTGCAGGGTAGAAATTGGGTTATGCTGATGACCCCTTTATATGACCAGACACATGTTAGAGGAGCTGTCGCCGTTATTAGGGATATGACGGATGAGAGACGCTCCGATAAATTAAGAAAGGATTTTATTGCCAATGTCTCGCATGAACTACGTACCCCAATTTCTTTAATGCAGGGGTATAGTGAGGCAATCGTAGACGATGTAGCAGAGTCGAAGGAAGATAAGAATGAGCTGGCCCAAATTATTCATGAAGAATCATTGCGCATGGGAAGACTAGTAAATGAACTCCTTGATTTGGCGAGGATGGAAGCTGGCCATATCGAGCTTAATAAGAGTAAAGTCAACGTCGGAACGTATGCTGACCGGATCATCAAAAAATTTAGTGGCCTAGCAGAAGAGAACCATATCGAATTGAGGCTGGAAAAAAATATCAGCCGTAACCAGGCTTATTTTGATCCAGACCGCATAGAGCAGGTTTTCACAAACTTAATTGACAATGCTATTCGCCATACAAGTGAGAATGGGGTTGTCCGGGTGTACGTGGATTGCACGGAAAGCGGCCTTGCTGCTGAAGTAGAAGATAGTGGCACCGGCATACCTGAACAGGACCTTCCATTTGTATTTGAGAGGTTTTATAAAGCAGATAAATCAAGGACCAGAAATAAAGAGAAGAAGGGCACAGGCCTTGGCCTTGCCATTGCAGAGAATATCATAGAGGCCCATAATGGTAGTATTAAGGTCAAAAGTATAGAGAATCAAGGAACTACTTTCAGCTTCCATATTCCGCTGGAAACATAATCTTTTCTCATGCAGCCAAATATGATATGATTTAATAAGTAATTAAATTGAATACATGAAAAGGAATTCCGGTGCTTTTAGCTTAATAGGGAATCCAGTGTAAATCTGGAACTGTCCTCGCAACTGTAATTGACGGATGAAATAAGCAATAACCCACTATATGGGCATCATATGGGAAGGGGCTTAGAGTAAGAAGCTGTCATAAGTCAGTAGACCTGCCGAAATTCTGATGTTTCAATGCTTCGGGGATTTGAGCGTTTGAGACAACCGGATACATATAGATGCTATATGGGTAAAATTATGTTTCGATTGTCGAAAAAAGCCATCTCTTGCTAAAGGGATGGCTTTTTTTAAGTGTTGGACGTTCATCGCTCATATTTCAAAATTACAAAACATATTGGGGAGGTACTAGAGATGAAGAGAAGAATTTTGTGGCACCTGGGAGCCCTGCTGTTGGCAATGGGGCTGCTCGCAGGGTGTACAGGGGAAGAATCCACTCAGCAGGAATCGGCTCCAGACACGGATCAGGAAAACACGCAGCAGGCAGAGGAAAAAGAGGAAAGGGTTCACATTACTCTGTCGGAAAACGAAGGGGAAGAAATAATCGCCGAGGAAGAAGTGACTATCACTGAAAATGCCATTCTTATGGATGTAATGAAAGAAAACTTTGATATTGAGGAGGAAAATGGCTTTATTACTTCTATTAATGGCATTGGACCGGAAGAAGGAGAAGAAAGGTCATGGATGTTCTACGTAAATGGAGAAATGGCAATGGTAGGAGCTCAGGAATATGAACTGGAGCCGGGTGATGAGGTAACCTTTGATCTTCAGGCATGGGAATGATTTAGTTGAGCACATATAAACTGACACTTCTTGCATTACTCGCTGCTTTGGCGGTTGTAGGGAGGGCCGCATTCGCTTTTCTCCCAAATATTCAGCCGGTAACTTCCATCATTATAATATGCGGAATTTTCTTAGGGCCGCTTCCGGCGGTACTGCTTTCATTGGTAACAGTATTTTTATCCAATATGCTGCTTGGTATGGGGGTTTGGACGGTCTGGCAGATGGTATCGTGGTCCTTGATCGGTCTGCTTAGCGGGTTGATCGGAAACCTTCTCAAAAGGATGCCATTGGCAGCTCTCGCGGGTTTTGCAATATTTTGCGGTTATTTATATGGGTTCATTGTTTCACTGACAACCTATCAAATTACTGGCCAATTCCTGCCTTATTATTTGGCTGGTCTACCGTTTGACACGTTACATGCATTAGGAAATGGAATATTCATATTAATTTTCTATCCTTTAATAGGTGTATATTTCAAGAAATTTATAGAAAATCATTTAAAACACTGACTCATTCATCAATAAAACAGAAGGCTGCCGCCTATAGCGGCAGCCTTCTCAATTGCTGGTATTTTGACTTTTTCCGAATGGCAATTTATGATTGAATCAGAACCATAACAGGTTCCGTACATATATTTATCCCGCTCTTACCATCCTCGGCCGTCTTACTGATAAATTCAACATAAATTATCACTATATAGCAACCAACAATATAGGAGACTCTTCATAGGGGGAGAGTAAATGATTATTGAAGGCCTTTTACTCCGTAGCATTCACCAACTCAGAGGAGAGAGGACTGTTTCCTCTATCTATCATTTGCTAAAGGGGAAGAAATCTATTCAGACCGTGCAGGACGCCCATATTTATTCGTTGGAACCTTATTTCGGGGTTCATAAGCGGCTTGATAAACGGCAGTTTGACGATATCGTTGACAAGCTGTCTTACATGAAGTATATCCAATCATTATCCGATTTGCAGCCCATCTGGAAGCTGACAAGGGAGGGATTGGGTTGGCTGGATGAGCGAGAGCCGATTCTTGGCCTTGATAAACTGAACGGCTTAAAATATCATGAAACTGGAGTCTTATTTACAGATCGGCTTACTCTATTGATTCAAACATTGACCAACAGCAGAATGAACTATTTTTCTTTTATACCGGTCGTAGATAATGGACCCACGGAGTCCTGGGTGAAAGGCTTCTATAAAAAAGCTCGGGATAAAGAAGGGGCTATACTCCAAGAAATGTATGAAGAGCTTCATCATCTGCTGAAGAACTTCACTGACGATGAAGCAGGAATATTTACCGACCGCTTAACCGGATATAAAAGGTATGGTATGAGTGTGGGACAGCTCGCAGATAAATACCAGCTTTCTATAGATGATACTTACTTAAGGCTCACGGCTATGACGCATAGTATGATGGATCAGATACGTAATAATCCAGGTGCCTTTCCCTTAATGAAGCTGCTGCTTCGTGATTTGGAAGATGATTATGGATTATCCTTCTCAGCCAATACAACTTACAAGCTGTTGAAAAAGGGGTTGGATATAGATCAGATTGCTGGTCGGAGGAAACTAAAAGTTAATACCATTTATGATCATATCGTGGAAATAGCACTACAGGATGAGGGTTTTTCAATTGATTCCTATTTCTCACATGGAGAAAAGGAAGAAATTATCCAAGCCATGAATAAGGCCGGCACCCATAAACTAAAAGAAATAAAGCAGCTGGTTAATGAAAAAGTGAGCTATTTTCAGATACGCCTGCTCATAGCAAGAGAAAAATCGTTGGAAAGGAGGGATCGCCAGTGACACTTGAAGAGAGTTTGCATCATCATTTCGGTTATGCGTCCTTCCGCTCTGGCCAAAAAGAAATCATTTTGGATGTATTGTCGGGTAATAGCGTGTTGGGCATCCTTCCGACAGGTTCTGGTAAATCCATTTGCTATCAACTTCCTGCTAAAATGCTAAATGGGACAACCATTGTAGTTTCCCCTTTAATATCCTTGATGATGGATCAAATCAAGCAATTAAAGGCCATGCAGTTCAAGGAAGTAGTTGCTTTAAATAGTTTTATGGGTCCGATAGAGAGAAAGAGGGTATTTCGGAATCTTTCCCAGTACAAACTGATATACCTTTCTCCTGAACTCCTGCAAAGCGGTGAAGTAATCGGCCGATTGAGGCAGCTGGCCATAGATTTGTTCGTTGTGGATGAAGCTCACTGCATCTCCCAATGGGGTCACGAATTCAGGCCGGATTATCTTAAGCTTGGAGATATTATTAAAGAATTAAACAGCCCTCCAGTACTTGCTTTAAGCGCCACGGCAACTCCACAGGTTCAACAGGATATCATTTCCTCCCTAGGTAAGACGGGGATACATAAACACATATATCCCATGGATCGGAATAATATTGCTTTCTGCATTGAGCCTGTCCAGGACGATAAGGAAAAGCAATCCCATATTATCCGTCTGTTAAAGGAATTCAGGGTACCGGCTCTAATCTATTTTTCAAGCAGACAAGCTGCAGAGGATACCGCTAAAATCTTGTCAGCTAGTCTGGAGGATAGGAATATTGCTTTTTACCATGGCGGAATGGAGCAGAGTGACAGGGTTGCCATTCAGCAGCAGTTTATGAATGAGCAGCTGGATGTCATTTGTTGTACAAGTGCGTTCGGAATGGGAATTAACAAGAATAATATCAGGCTGGTCATCCACTATCATCTGCCAGGGCAAATGGAGTCATTTATTCAAGAGGTGGGCAGAGCCGGAAGAGATGGAAAATCCTCTGTCAGTGTGCTCCTTTATGGAGAGAACGATATGTTCTTGCCGAAAAGGATAGCCGAAAAAGAACTTCCATCGGAGGAAGAACTGAAGGCAGCCGCAAGCATATTAAAGAGTTTATCTCAGGCGGATAGGCAGTTGCCGACAGAGGATACAGAAGCGGAAAATCTCCTCCAATTGACAGAAAGCCAATGGAGATTTTTACGGTTTCAATTAGAGAAGAATGGCGTGTTAAAAGATAATACCATTCTTTTTGAGAAGGAAAAATTTTATAACAGCTTTCTGCAAATAGATGCTCATCGAAGAGAGAGGAAAGCTTTGAAGGAGAATAAATTGAAGGAAATGATTCATTGGATCCATACCACCGAGTGCCTGCGCAAACATTTATACAAGAGTTTTCAGCCATCATTCAGTGAAGCAGCCTATCATTGTTGCAGTAATTGTGGTTTTTCTTTTGCTGACTGGAAACCGGAAGAAAAGAGGCTAAAGGATACCCAGAGAGGCGCCTGGGAGGATAGGTTGAAGAATTTGCTGTTGGTTGGGCAAGATGAAACAAAGTGAGATTGCCAATGCGTTGACGGATAAGGAATTAAGAAAGCAGGTTTTTATATCCCAATATCTCCTTTTGGCTGCAGGGATCATATTAAGTTTCTTCTTTCATGACAGTTATGCTGAGTGGTTCGCTTATTGGCAATGGGACGGCAGGGAAATTCTCCTTTACGGGTTGGTACCCGGGCTGATCATTGTTATCGCTGATTTGCTTTTGATGTACGCTCTCCCTAAAAGCTGGTATGATGACGGCGGGATTAATGAACGGATTTTCAAAGGGCAATCATTAACTTCTATTATCGGCCTGGTGGCACTGATTGCACTGGCTGAGGAAATGCTGTTCAGGGGAGTGCTTCAGACAGCTTTCGGTTATGTCACGGCTAGTATTATATTTGCAGTAGTACATATCAGGTATTTAAATAAACCAGTACTCCTTATTTCTGTACTATTTATAAGTTTTTATATAGGCTATATGTTCGAACTTACGGGTAATCTTGCAGTTTCCATTACGGCTCATTTTACTGTGGATTTTTTGCTTGCATTGGTTATCCGGTTCCAAAAGTGAGGTGCTGTTAACATTGAGTGAAAATGTTCATGCTAATAAAGAGCAAATAAAAGATAAACAGAAAGAGCATTCTGATCTAACAGAAGAACAGGAAAGGGATATGGATATTCTGGAACTGCCTCCCAGGAGAGAGGTGCATGGGTCTGGTAAAAGCAGGACCCGCTGGAAAATGAGTGCACCCTTGATCAGGTTGATCGTGGTGATACTTCTGATCCTTGTTTTGTCTGCTGGCCTATTTTGGGCAGAGGGAGAGGGAATAATTTAACCATATTTGCCCCATTTTTATGTTTTCTGCATGATAATCACCTTATGTAAGTTCAACAATTCTATAATAAGCATATAGTGTATTAAGTAATTTTTGTATACTCCATTCAGTTCGCTGATTAAATATGGACTTGAGCCGGATCGTAAGTTTAGAGGGGGGACGCTGGATGCGTATTGAACGGATGTCCGAAAATCAATTTGCGATTTTTTTAACATTTGATGACTTGGTAGAAAGAGGGTTTACCAAGGAAGAGCTGTGGCACGATGCATTAAGTGTCCGGAATTTGTTTAGTGATATGCTTTATGAGGCAAGCTCCGAATTGGGATTTGAATTGGAAGGAATGCTTCTTGTTCATGTTTATTTAATGCAAGCACAGGGTATGCATGTCATGGTAACTCAAAATTTCGAAAATCAGGAGTGGGAAGAGGATTATATTGAGATGAAAGTTACTTTGGATGAAAGTGAAGAGTTGATATTTTCCTTTGATGCCTTTGAGGATATAATACAGGTTTCCTCCTACCTATCTTCCTTGTCAATTGAGGGAGGCCAAGTCTATTTCATGGATGATTTGTACTATATGCTGCTGAGCGAAGAAGATCTCTCTCAGCAGGATAAAGAAAATGTTATTGCTGTGATGTCTGAATTCTCAATACCGAGTATTATAACTTCCCATAGGCTCAAAGAATACGGAAAGGAGATATTCAAATCGGATGCAGTGAAGGAGATCATCAAAGTCTTTTATTAAGCAGATAATCTAGCTGAAAAGAGATGGACGTAAGAGCAGTTATTATGAAGGAAATGGAGTTCCAAGATCAATTTTTTGTATAAGTAAACAGTTACATTTTATTGCATATTTACGGCTAAGGTGTATACTAATCTCTGAGTACAGCTATATTAAAACACGTATGGATATTCTAGGAGGTAAATTCATGGTAGCCGATAAAACAGCAGATTCTACCCAAGAAAATAAAACGATGGATGTTCTAAGTTCAACACGAACTGTTGTTAGAACCGCGTTGGAAAAATTGGGTTACCCTGAGGAGGTCTATGAACTATTAAAAGAACCAGTAAGGATGATGACGGTCAGAATTCCGGTTCGAATGGATGATGGTTCAATTAAAATATTTACCGGATACCGGGCACAGCACAACGATGCTGTGGGTCCCACAAAAGGCGGAGTAAGATTCCATCCTAACGTTACGGAAACAGAGGTAAAAGCGCTATCTATATGGATGAGTCTGAAGGCTGGGATTGTAGACCTCCCATATGGCGGGGGTAAAGGCGGCATTGTATGCGACCCTCGGGAGATGTCTTTCCGAGAATTAGAAGGAGTAAGCAGAGGTTACGTCCGGGCCATCAGTCAGATCGTCGGCCCAACCAAAGATATTCCGGCGCCGGATGTCTTCACTAACTCCCAGATTATGGCGTGGATGATGGATGAATATAGCAGAATCGATGAATTCAATAATCCTGGCTTTATCACGGGTAAACCTATTGTGCTGGGAGGTTCACATGGAAGAGAATCTGCAACAGCCAAGGGTGTTACCATCTGTATCAATGAGGCTGCTAAAAAGAAAGGGCTTGATGTAAAAGGAGCCCGGGTTGTTGTTCAAGGTTTTGGTAACGCTGGCAGTTTCCTGTCCAAGTTCCTTCATGACGCTGGGGCCAAAATTGTGGGAATCTCTGATGCCTATGGAGCTTTACATGATCCGGATGGTCTCGATATCGATTATCTTCTGGATAGAAGAGACAGCTTCGGAACAGTGACTAAATTATTTAACAACACGATTTCCAATGAGGAGCTGTTGGAACTTGATTGTGATATTCTGGTTCCAGCTGCCGTAGAAAACCAAATCACCAAAGAAAATGCCGATAAGATAAAAGCAAGTATCATAGTCGAAGCCGCTAATGGCCCTACCACCATGGAAGCGACGAAGATCCTCTCAGATAGAGGAATCCTTCTTGTGCCGGATGTTTTAGCTTCAGCCGGGGGAGTTACTGTTTCCTATTTTGAATGGGTTCAGAACAATCAGGGATATTACTGGACGGAAGAGGAAATATCCGAAAAGCTGAACGAAATCATGGTGAAATCATTTAATTCCATTTATAATACTGCCCAGACTCGGAGAGTTGATATGCGGCTCGCAGCATATATGGTGGGAGTTAGAAAAATGGCGGAAGCCTCTAGGTTCCGCGGTTGGGTTTAGGAATCGATGAATAGGATAGGCCAAAAAACTCTTATCTAGTTTGCCAGATAAGAGTTTTTTCTGGTTTGATACCTAGTGAAATGTAAAAGAAAGGGAAGTGGATATTTTTGCAACATGAAAAAGTAATTATTGTTGGGGCTGGGCCTTGCGGGATGTCTTGTGCCATTGAGCTTCAGCAACGCGGACTGGATCCATTAATCATTGAGAAAAAAAATGTAGTAAATACAATATACAATTATCCGACACATCAGACCTTTTTCAGTTCCAGTGACAAATTGGAAATAGGACAAGTGCCTTTCATTACGGAAAAACAAAAACCTGTAAGAAATCAAGCATTGGCTTATTATCGAACGGTGGCTCAGCGAAAGAACTTGAGAATCCGTACATATGACGAGGTAAAGAGTATTCATAAATCCCATGGTTCTTTTCTTGTAAATACCAAAAAAGGTGAGTTTCAGGCTGATAATGTCATAATAGCAACGGGCTATTATGACCAACCCAATTTAATGGGAGTACCGGGTGAGGAGCTCGATAAAGTTATGCATTATTTTAAGGAAGCTCATCCATACTTCAATAAAAAGGTTGCTGTTATAGGAGGAAAGAACTCTGCGGTAGACGCTACTTTGGAACTTTATAAAGCGGGGGCACAGGTTACCGTGCTTTACCGAGGCAGTGAATATTCAGAAAGCATTAAACCCTGGATATTGCCCGAATTTGATTCACTGGTAAGGAAAGATGCCGTGCATATGGAATTCAATGCATCTGTAGAAAAGATTACAACAGACGCACTGACATACACCGCGGGAGGAAAGACCACTACAATCAGCAATGACTTTGTATTTGCAATGACTGGTTATCAGCCAAACTATCAGCTTTTGAAAAATGTAGGGATTTCCATTGACGAAGAAACCGGTGAGCCATTTTATAATAAAAACACAATGGAAACGAATGTCGCTGGCATGTTTATAGCTGGTGTAGTAGCAGCAGGTTATAACAACAATAAGATTTTCATTGAAAACGGACGATTTCATGGAGGTTTCATTGCTGAAACGATCACTAGTAGGCTAAATGCCCAACATAAATTATAAGAAAGAGACAGCTGTAACCAGCTGTCTCTTTAGCTATTCCAAAAAAGATTTTTGAAGAACAGAAAAATCTTGCGTATGTTCTAATTCTATCAAAAGTTTTATTCTCGCTTTGGGGCCTGTCAAGCCATTCGAAAAAATAACTCCCATATCACGCAAATTCCTTCCGCCACCTGGATAACCGTAAATTGGCTGAACTACACCTTGATAACTACGTGAGACCAGCACAACTGGTATACCTCGATCTATCATGCTTTTTAGCGGATCAACTGTCTCCCTGGGCAGATTCCCCTGTCCAAATGCTTCAATGACCAGGCCATCGAGGTTTGTCTTTAATACAGCTTCGAGAATCTGGTGATCCATTCCTGCATATGCCTTTAACAACAGAACTTGCTTGGATATGTTGCTGACCGGCTTGGTCTTTTTCGGGAAAGTAGGGTGGTGGAAGAGAACTGATTCTTTTGTGATACCGCCTATAGGTCCTTGTTGAGGACTTTTAAATGTTGCAACATTGCTTGTGGAGGTCTTAGTGACATTTGCTGCCGTATGGATTTCATCATTCATGACTACCAAGATGCCTTTTCCGGTGGCATTCTGATCCGCAGCCACTCTTACAGCGCTGATGAGGTTATATAACGCATCAGATCCAATTTCATTGCTGGATCTCATGGCACCGGTCAAAATTACCGGTTTATTGGTATCGACAACCAAGTCCAAGAAATAAGCTGTTTCCTCCAGTGTATCTGTTCCATGGGTGATAACCACTCCATCAAAATGACGGGTATTCCTTTCCACCGTCTGTGCCAGTTGAAGCATATGTCTTGGAGTTATCTGCGGAGAAGGAAGATCAAATGCCATGATTTCATCAATATTTGCTGTATTTCGGAAATGCTCGGCAACATCTGTTAAGGGATGTTTCCCTGTACGGTTTACTTCTCCAGTTTCTTTATTTTCAAGCATAGAGATGGTGCCGCCGGTGTGGATTATAAGGATGTTTTTCATACTAATCACCAATTTCTTTCTAGTTATTTTCATTACTTGACCTTAATGATACGATAAATAAAACGTGGATGGAAAGAGGTTTGTGAAATGTTTGCTATATTTTCCGCTGGATTGGCACCCGTGATGGCTTTAATGTCTTTTTTTTATTTGAAGGACCGTTTTTCCGATCCACTGTTTCTTATATTTCGAACATTTATATATGGTGCTTTACTTGTTTTTCCTATTATGTTCATCAAATACGTATTGGAAACAGAAGCAATAAGTGACAGCAGACTGGTTCATTCGTACTTATATGTGGCTCTCTTAGAAGAATTCTTTAAATGGTTTATTTTTGTCTATACCATTTACCATCATTCTGAGTTTGACGAACATTATGACGGCATTGTTTACGGGGTTGCTATCAGCCTGGGTTTTGCCTCTGTGGAAAATATTCTTTACCTTATTACTAACGGTGTCGAATATGCGGTTGTGAGAGCTGTCTTTCCCGTATCATCCCATGCCTTATTTGGCGTCATCATGGGATATCATTTTGGCATAGCAAAAGTATTGAAACGCAAAGAAAATAGGAATATTGCCTTAGCTTTATTTCTCCCTTTCATATTGCATGGAACGTATAATTATATATTGGAAACTTTAACGAGCAACTGGTTGGTTCTACTAGCCCCTTTTATGGTAGTTCTATGGATTATCGCTTTAAGAAGGGTAAAATCTGCAACTACGGACCAATCAATCAACCTTACCGGCCGGCATCCTTAAATGCCGCCGGTTTTTTATTTGGAGGGGTATAAAAATGAAGGTTTCACAGAAATTAGTAGTTGAGAGACATTTATTAAGATAATGAATAAAAAAGGCTTATATCCTAAAAATAGTACCATAATAAAATGCAAACGCAGGAGGATTCAATATGACCTATAAGAAGCTGGCATGTATCAGTATGATTTTGTGTTTTATCTTTATAGGATTGCAAACCTCACATCCAATGAAAGAAGCAGGCGCTTTCAGCGAACAAGTAATTCAACAGGGTGCCATTGGGGACGATGTGATAGAGCTGCAATCCAGATTACAATATCTAGGCTTTTATAATGGCCAGATAGATGGTGTGTTCGGTTGGGGCACTTATTGGGCACTCCGTAATTTCCAATATGAATTTGGATTGGAAATAGACGGTTTGGCAGGACCCACTACGAAAGAAAAGCTTGTATCTGCAAGTGAGTACGATGAGGCGTATGTAAAGGAACAAATGAACCAAGGAAGGAAATTCACCCATTATGGCGGCACGGAAAACCAATCTCAGCAAGCGCAAGATGGTGCCGGGCAGGATACGGGAGCTCAAGGAGATCAGGGTGGGACCGATACGGCGGCGGTCAATGTTCCCCAAGGGTATTCTCAAAATGATATACAGTTAATGGCTAATGCGGTATACGGGGAAGCCCGAGGAGAGCCGTATGAGGGACAGGTTGCCGTGGCAGCTGTTATTTTAAACCGGGTGGAGAGCTCCACTTTTCCAAATACAGTCTCCGGTGTGATTTTTGAACCAAGGGCCTTCACAGCAGTTGCAGATGGACAGATTTGGCTTACACCAAATGAAAGGGCAAAAGAAGCTGTCCTAGATGCTATCAATGGCTGGGATCCTTCAGGAAATGCTGAGTATTACTTTAATCCTGATACAGCAACCTCCGGATGGATATGGACCAGGCCGCAAATCAAAAAAATAGGTAAACATATATTCTGCAAATAGAAAGGTGGGACCAACATGATCAGGTGGATTATCATAGCAGTATTAACAGCTGGTATAGCCGGTACAGCCTTCTGGGGGTATCAAGAACATCAGGAAAAGAATGCAATATTAATACAGGCAGAAAATAGCTACCAGCGTGCATTCCACGAACTTACTTACCGAATGGACCTATTAAACGATGAAATAGGTACAGCGGTAGCAATGAACTCCCCGACCAAACTGTCGCCGCAATTGGTGGATATCTGGAGGCTGACTTCGGAGGCATTGTCAGATGTAGGGCAACTCCCTCTTGGATTGCTGCCGTTCAATAAAACGGAAGAGTTTCTTTCCGATATCGGTGACTTCACCTACCGAACTGCGGTGAGGGACTTGGAAAATGACCCGTTAACAGAAGAGGAATCAAAGCTTCTGAAAGAACTTTACCAACAATCAGGGGAAATTAAGAATGAACTAAGGCAAGTCCAGCATGTGGCATTAGAGAATAATTTACGTTGGATGGATGTTCAAATGGCATTAGCAGACGAGGGAGAGCCGGCGGATAATACGATTATTGATGGACTAAAAACCGTAGACAAAGCCGCAGGGGAATTCTCCGAAAGCAATGCAAATTCCTCCATAACGGGGGTTTCTACTCGCGAGCATGAGTATAAATACTTGAATGGCGAAAAGATAGATGAGGATGAGGCCTTAAAGAGGGCAAGAGATATTTTTGCAGCAGATAAAGAAGAAAACTTAACTATTACCCGTACTGGAGATGGAGCAGATATACCAATGTACAGCCTTTCCTACCGTAATGAGGAGAAAAACGGCTATATGGATATGTCGGTGCAGGGAGGATATCCTTTAACAGTTTTAGTAGACAGGCCAATCCAAGAGAAAAAACTGAGCCTGCATGAAGGGATGGAGAAAGCTGAGGAATATATTAATCAGTTCGGTTTTGAGAATATGACGGTATTCCAAAGCAGTGAATACAATAATATCGGGGTATATTCTTTCCTCTATATGGAAGATGACGTGCGGATATACCCAGATTCGATGGAAGTAAAAGTTGCCTTGGATAATGGGGATATTGTAGGGTTTACCGCTCAGAACTATTTCATGAACCATACAGACAGAGGTTTGGAAGAGCCGGAAATTTCTATGGAAGAGGCCAAAGCAGAGGTGAATCCTGGGGTGGATATTCAAGAGGAGTTCTTGTCTGTTATTGAAAACGACCTTGGAGAAGAAGTATTAACTTACGAATTCCTCGGTGTCTTAGACAATGAAACCTATAGGATATTCATCAATGCCATGGATGGCAGCGAAGAGAAAGTGGAAAAATTGGATGGCAAGGAAATTAATTATGCGTTAGATAACGCAGGTGTAGGATCGCGGTTGGCTATGTCCGGATTTAATATAGACAGTTAAAGGAATACGACCCTTCAATTAGGGACATGCCGCCATTTCCTCTTGTCTAATTGCAGTGGGCCTTCCAGTAGAATTTTGAGTCGACGCTGAGTTATTGATATCTTTCTCGTGTGACTTCTGTTAGCCAGTAACCTGTTTGTGAATGGAAGGTAGCCAAAAATTAAAAAAGAGAGGGCCTAGCGCCTTTCTCTTTTTTTACTTTTCTGTAATAATGGGTATATCGAATCATTTCCAAATGTTGGGCCAGGGGGGTCAATCATGAAAATAGGAACATTTCTTACACTTGAATACAATTCGGCAGAAGGAGAACCGGAAGATTACTACTGTAAGCTCATTGATGCAGATGAAGAGAATTTATATATAGATTATCCCATCAGAATGGAAACAAAGAGAACATCTATCTTTCCGAGGGGTGCTGCTTTCCTAGCAACATATAAGGGTGGAGATGACTGCATTTACCAATTCTCAACTGAAATTATTGCAAAAGTAAACCGGAATGTTCCTGCCATTTCCATTAAGAAACCATTGACGGTCAAGAGGATACAGAGGAGGGAATTTGTAAGAGTAGAAGCAGCTGCCGATATGGCTGTCCATATATTGGGAAAGGAAAATAACACTTTTGTTACAGTAACTGGTGATATTAGTGGTGGAGGCGTTTCTTTCTTTTTGCCTAAGAATGTACATTTGGATGCCGGACAGACACTAGACATTTGTATTGTCTTAATTAATGGTTCTGGCCACAAATATATTCGTACCAACGCCGAAGTAGTCCATTCAAGAACTGATCATGAGGGTGTCACTACCTCCTCAGCCAAGTTTACCTCTATCCACCCGGCAGATCAGCAGGAAATTATTCGCTTCTGTTTTGAAAAGCAACGGGAGACAAGAAAAAAAGAACTACTCTAAAAATCCCCATGCAATTTTTAGTTGGCTTTTAGTTGTTATAGTAGAAATTATACTATTCTCTAACAGGTATGTTATTATTTAAAAGGAGCATATTAAACAGAAACTTGGCAATGAAACGCCAAGTTTTTTACGTGCTAAATCAATTTCTTGTATAGTGAGAGGAATGAAGCAGAGCAATGAACCAGAGAGAAATAGCGATAGCAATTGATGGCCCTGCAGCTGCGGGAAAAAGTACGGTGGCAAAAATGGTGGCTGAAAGGCTAAGATATTTATACATAGACACAGGAGCAATGTATCGTGCGTTGACATTGAAAGCTCTCCGGGATAGGGTTCATCTGGAAGGAGAAAGCGGTCTTGTAGAACTTCTTGACCAAACGTCCATCGCGTTAAGGCAAAGTGACAATGGACAGGTCGTTCTGTTAGATGGTCTTGATGTAACATTAGATATACGTACAAATGAAGTGACAAATAATGTCTCGTTTATAGCAAAACACCCGAAAGTAAGGGAAGAAATGGTAAGAAGGCAGCAAGAGTTGGCATCCAATCGTAGTGTAGTAATGGACGGAAGGGATATCGGCACGCATGTCCTCCCGGATGCCGAGGTGAAAATTTTTCTTGTTGCCACTGTGGAGGAAAGGGCCAAACGGCGATATGAAGAAAATCTTCAAAAAGGCTTTATGTCCAATATGGAGGAATTGAAATCAGAAATCGCCCAAAGAGATCAGATAGACTCTGAAAGGGACGCCTCTCCATTAATAAAGGCTCCTGATGCACGGGAGATCGATACCACCTCTTTAACCATCGAACAGGTGGCTGAACGAATACTTGAAGAGGCTTCCCAAGCAATTGCACAACAAGAGCGATGATAGCAGCCAAATCATAAAAAGGGAGGTACGAAGATGAGTTTATATACATTTGCAAAAAATGTACTGGCCGCCATTCTTTTTCCTGTTTTCAGAATCCAAGTAATCGGGAAAGAGAATATACCAGGGCAGGGGCCAGTTATCATATGCTCGAACCACATATCAAACTTTGATCCGCCAGTAGTCGGAATCACCTCGCCAAGGGATATATACTTTATGGCTAAAGGAGAATTGTTTGAAAAACGATTTTTGGGTAAATTATTATTAAAGGTACATGCATTTCCGGTCAAACGCGGAATGAAAGACAGAAATGCATTGCGAACAGGGCTGGAGATATTGAAGGAAGGAAATACTTTGGGCTTGTTCCCGGAAGGCACTAGGAGTAAAACCGGGGAATTTGGAAGACCCTTGGCAGGAGCTGGCTTTTTTGCTCTGCGGTCAGAAGCGGCCATTATACCGTGTGCAATTATTGGCCCCTATAAACCAGGGAAAAAGCTGAAAGTCGTCTATGGACCACCTATGAATATGGAAAAATTGAGGCATTCCAAGGCCAGTGCACAGGAAACTGCTGACGCGATTATGCAAGAAATTAAATTATTGAAGGAAAATCATTCATCCTGAACTACTTTACTTGACAAATTATTGTAATTATTAGAAGTTATAAAAAAGGGGATTTTTAATCTTAATGATCAATAACTGGTCATGGAGATTTTTGAACTGTATTTAGGAGGGCATGGTATATGAGCGAAACGAACAATGAATTAACCGAACTGAATGTAGGGGACACAATTACAGGAACTGTTGTCAAAGTGGAAGAAAAACAGGTCCTTGTAGATATCGGCTATAAGACTGAAGGCATTGTCCCTATCAGTGAATTATCCAGTCTGCATGTAGAGAAGACCAGTGATGTAGTGGAGGAAGGCGATAAGCTTACCCTTAAAGTCAAAAAAGTCGATGACGACGATATCATCTTGTCCAAAAAGGCAGTGGACGCTGATGATGCGTGGAAAGACCTTGAGGAGAAATTTGAAAGCGGAGAAGTTTTCGAAACCGAAGTGAAAGAAATTGTTAATGGAGGTTTGGTTGTAGACGTAGGAGTCCGTGGATTTATTCCTGCCTCCCTGGTTGAAACTTATTATGTCGATGACTTTTCCGACTATAAAAACAAGACATTGACCGTCAAAATTGCAGATCTTAACAAAGAGCAGAACCGTGTCATCCTTTCTCATCGTGCAGTGGTAGAGGAAGACGCTGAAAAGCAGAAAAATGAAGTTCTTCAATCACTGGAAGAGGGACAGGTTCTGGAAGGTACTGTTCAGCGTCTGACAAGTTTTGGTGTCTTTGTGGATATCGGAGGAGTGGACGGGCTTGTCCATATTTCCCAATTGGCCCATGAACATGTCGAAAACGCCTCAGATGTTGTTTCCGAGGGAGACAAGATCAAGGTGGAAGTTCTTTCTGTCGACTTGGATAATGAAAGGATTTCACTCTCCCATAAGAATACACTGCCCGGACCTTGGACGAATATCAGCGAAAAGATTTCTTCCGGGGATGTGCTCGAGGGAACCGTTAAACGCCTGGTAAACTTCGGAGCATTTGTGGAAGTGCTGCCTGGTGTTGAAGGGCTTGTCCATATTTCACAAATCGCCAACAGACACATCGGAACTCCTCAGGAAGTCCTGGAAGTAGGCCAGCAGGTAAAGGTGAAGGTATTGGATGTCAATGAGCAGGAAGAACGTATTTCCCTGAGTATCAGAGAATTGGAAGAAGAAGAGGCAGCCAGGGATTACAAGCAGTATGAGAAAGATGAAGAACAAACTGGTTTCCAGCTTGGAGATCTGCTTGGTGACAGCTTAGATAAGTATAAAAAATAAATTCATCTAATAATGAAAAGCTCTTTCCTTTTGGGAAGAGCTTTTTCTATTGGGGGATACTACATATTGCCTGGGGGTGGCGGATAGCCGTTAACGGGTAAAAGGATTTCCGGTTCAAGCGCCAAACGGATAGCGAGGTTTCCTTACCCACCGCCAAATATGCCAATAAATGCATGCTTTACTTGCGATTATAACCTTTCAGCTACTCGAGTTAAGCTTTTTAAAAGTATAAAGGAAGCTTTTTCCTGCAATAATGCATAGGGGAAGGTGATGATGAAGTTGAGCGGTTTGATTTTTTATTGGCTGGCGTGGTTATTATGGACTCTAATTACATTTTTCATGGATAAGAGCCCAAGAAGGACGGTTATGGGCATATGGATCCTGCTTTGTATTATATTCGCAGAATGGATTATTCATCTCTACTTCTATTCCTTTTCTGCTGTATTTTTACTGATTATTGGCGGTGCAATTTATTTGCTGGGCAAATGCAGAAGTCTTGTATATCATTTATTTTCATCTTTTACCTTAATGATCGGCTATTCAGCAGTGAGATACTGGGAACAGATAACACCAGTATGGTTTATCCTCCCACGGTATGTGATTTATTCCTTTTTGCTTACTTTTCTCGTTTTATTAATGGTTAAGGATTTCTATAGCCAGATCGGAGTCTGCCTATTGGGCACTTCGTTCGGGGAAATCCTTTTTCATATAACGGTTGGAGGCTATGGTTTTCAGATGGTTATTGGAGAAATGGCATTTCTGGATTTATTGCTGTGCTCCCTGGGGATTCTAACCGGTATTCATTTACTAAAAATAGGCAGGGCTAAACTATACGCTTCCCTGCATACAAAACACAGCATGGAGGTGGCAAAATGAATGAATATATACTGCCGATCCTATTCGGTATCATTGCAGGTACCTTATCGAGAATATTAATGCTCCGCACAGATTACCGTCAATATCCTACATATCTGCATGGTAAAATCATTCACATATCATTAGGATTCATTGCAGCTGCTCTGGGGGCCATGGCAGTTCCCGCAGTAATGGAAAAAGAATTCACCGCGGTTACCCTTCTTACAGTTGCAGCTACACAGTTCAGGGATGTCCGCAATATGGAAAGAAATACATTGACAGAAGTAGATGATTTCGAGCTTGTGTCAAGAGGAAAGACATATATAGAAGGTATTGCCATTTCTTTTGAAAGCAGAAATTACCTAGTGATACTTACGGCGCTTATTGGAACTTTGTTTTTTCTCGTTTGGAACGTTTATGCCGCCTTCGTGGGAGCAATCCTTTCCATCCTGGTGGGAAGGTTGCTGATGAGCGGTTCGACGATCAAAGATATTGTTCAGATAGATTACCATGAACTTCATTTTGAAGGAGCGGGCCTTTATGTGGATAATATCTACATTATGAATATCGGTCTGCCGGAGCGGCAAGAGGAGATTTTAAAATATGGTATGGGGTTTGTGTTGACGCCGAAAAACATGAATGTGGTATCAACCATCGCAAATCTTGGGCAAAGGCAAGCAATATTGCATGACGTATCTGTATCACTAGGGGTTTTCCGAGATTCGGGTACCCCGGCCCTGACTCCGCTTATAAAAAGAGATTTGGACGACGGGCGGATAGGAGTATTCATTCTCCCGCAAATCAGGAACGTGGAGAAAGCTAAGGAAATAATCGGCTCCGTACCGGTACTGGAGAATGCTATCCGTATGCCGTCCGATTCAACTATCCATCAAGAGGAGGGGAAAAAGAAATGATGCTCGAAAAGGCTGTATTGGCAGTGATTACAACTAATCAATCCAAGATTACGGGCGGTGCTCCTATTTTTGTATGTGATGACAAAAAGGAATTGGAATCCGTCGCAGCTAATCTGGAAGCAATTACTGATGGGATTGCACATGCCCTCAGTGATGAACTGTTTATTATCGTCAAGCATTAAAAAATAAATTGTTAATATCTTCTACTTTTGCTAGAATGAATAAAGTCAGTCTATATAGAACGCAACAGAGAAAGGATGTTCCTTTCATGAGGAAATCAGTAGTAGCCATTGTCGGCAGACCCAATGTTGGTAAATCAACAATATTTAATAGATTAGTCGGAGAGAGGATCTCTATTGTAGAGGATATACCGGGTGTGACCCGTGATCGGATCTATTCACAAGCCGATTGGCTAAACCACACCTTCAATCTCATTGATACAGGCGGCATCGAAATTGGAGATGAGCCTTTGCTCGTACAAATGCGCCATCAGGCTGAAATAGCTATCGATGAGGCAGATGTCATCATCTTCCTAGTCAACGGAAGAGAGGGCATTACGGCAGCGGATGAAGAAGTTGCCAAACTTCTTTTTAAATCCAATAAGCCGATTGTCCTGGGGGTCAATAAAATTGACAACCCGGAAATGCGGGAAAATATTTATGAATATTATTCCCTTGGTTTTGGAGAGCCTTTTCCAATATCAGGCTCCCATGGTTTAGGCCTGGGTGACATGCTGGACGAAGTGGTCAGTCACTTTCCGCAGCTTGAAGAGGAAGAGGGGGATGAGGAGACCATATACTTTAGTCTCATAGGCCGTCCCAATGTGGGGAAGTCTTCCCTCGTCAATGCTATTTTAAATGAAGAGCGTGTAATAGTAAGTGAGATAGAAGGAACAACTCGGGATGCTGTAGATACACGATTAACAAAAGGTGATCAGGAGTTTGTCATTATTGATACAGCGGGCATGAGGAAACGCGGGAAAGTATACGAAGCAACTGAGAAATACAGTGTACTGCGCGCATTGAAGGCAATTGAGCGTTCTGATGTCGTATTGGTTCTTATAGATGCAGAAACAGGAATTCGCGAGCAGGACAAAAAAATTGCGGGATATGCACATGAGGCAGGAAGAGCGATCGTTATCGTCGTCAATAAATGGGATACTGTCCATGCCGGCGAAAAAACAATGAAGGAATTCGAAACAAAGGTCCGAGCGCATTTCCAATATTTGGATTATGCACCGATCGTTTTCCTGTCTGCTAAGACGAAGAAACGGCTGCATACACTCCTTCCAGCGGTCACTTCTGCCAGCGAAAACCATTCCAAACGAATACCAACCAATGTGTTGAATGATGTCATCATGGATGCTTTAGCTATGAATCCGACTCCAACGGTCAAAGGCAGGCGATTGAAAGTGCTATATGCAACCCAAGTGGCTGTCAAGCCGCCGAGTTTCGTGGTATTTGTGAATGATCCAGACTTAATGCATTTCTCTTATGAAAGGTTTCTGGAAAATAAAATTCGGGATGCTTTTGGTTTTGTTGGTACTCCTATCAAAATTTTTGCTCGAAGAAGACAATAAGGAGAGAGGTTTATGGCTAAGGTAGCAGTATTAGGTGCTGGCAGCTGGGGAACTGCCTTGAGTATTGTCCTTGCAGATAACAAACATGAAGTCAGGCTATGGTCGCACCGTCCAGATCAAGTACAGGCTATTAATGAGACGAGCAGGAACGACCGTTATTTGGATGCCCCCATCCCTGATGGTGTAAGAGCTTATGAAGATATGAGAGAAGCCGTTGCAGATGTAGATGCCATTGTAATTGTGGTCCCGACGAAAGCAATTCGGGAAGTCTCCAGGGAGCTCGATGGGCTGGCAGGCCCCACTACAAATATTATTCATGCTTCAAAAGGTATTGAGCCAGGTACTTTAAAAAGGGTGTCACAGATGATTAGTGAAGAAATGCCTCATTATAGTTACGAGGATATTGTGGTACTTTCCGGTCCCAGTCATGCTGAAGAAGTTGCATGGAGGCAGCCTACCACTGTTACTGTAGCCTCCTTGAATGAACAGAAGGCTAAACATGCACAGGATTTATTTATAAATGAATCTTTTCGGGTCTATACCAGTACAGACTTGCTAGGGATCGAGTTTGGAGGGGCGTTAAAGAATATCATTGCCCTTGGTGCAGGTATTTCGGACGGGTTAGGATACGGAGACAATGCAAAAGCAGCCCTCATTACCAGAGGGCTCGCCGAAATTTCCCGACTAGGCACGTCCATGGGTGCGAATCCACTCAGTTTTTTAGGGCTGTCCGGTGTCGGAGATCTGATTGTAACTTGTACAAGCACCCACAGCCGTAATTGGCGAGCGGGTAATTTGCTGGGCAAAGGTCGTTCACTGGAAGAGGTCCTTAATCAAATGGGGATGGTCGTTGAGGGAGTGCGTACAGTGAAAGCCGCGCATCAATTTGCGCTGGAACAAAAGGTAGAGATGCCGATTACTTCGGGGTTGTACCAGATCCTCTTTGAGGAAAAGAATCCCAAAGAGGTCGTTGAGCAGTTGATGAACCGTACCAAAAGAGAAGAGATGGATGATCTTGCAAAACTGTTGACGGAACGCTATTCCCATTAACACGTAATCTCCCTCCTTGCATATAATGTGTTGAAGTAACTTAGCAAGGAGGAAGGAATGTGGATCAATTTCAGAAAAGTCTCTTCGACAAACTTCAACAAAATGCAAATATAACCCCAGATGAGGTATATAAAGTTGCTGACTCGGTGAAGAATGCCGATTTTTCCGATGAACGAACGGTACGAGGACTTGTCCGCCAATTAGCAAGGATGGCGAATAAACCTATATCCAGGGAAAAAGAGGATAAAATCGTAGAGTCTATTACCAAAAATAAGATGCCAGCAGATATCAATTCATTAAACCAATTGTTCAAAAAGTAGTGTCGCTTGGGCAAGTGAGGATGCATTCTTGCAGCCTGATGCATAAAATAAATCGCACAAGCATTCTTGGAATAGAGTTGCTGTGGATATTATTTAGTCAAGCCGGAATGGAGCAGAGCCCCCTCCATTTCGGATTTTTATTTGGCTGGAGAATTAATTGATTTTCAAGGGTATTTTTTCTCTTGCTTTTTAAAGCGCAGAATCAATCCAACGTCAGAGGAGCTTGCGCTCAAATTTCAAATCAGACAGCACGGTATAGAGGCCCAGTTACTGTTTTTATTCTGCGCTATCGTTAACCATTATGGTATAATACCTGATGTCGAATTAATAGTTTATCAGTCGGGAGTGAAGTATATGAGCGCTATGGATAAAATGTGGGTGTCATTTGCCGGGATGGGCTTCTTGATTGTCGCAATGGCCCTGATTTTATGGAGCCGTCATAGATTGAAAGGATTACCAGCTGTCATTGTTGCATCTGTGGCTTACTTACTATTCATCTTAGGTGCGTTAATTATTTTCTACATTGTATTCAGCGGGCCTACAATGTAATGAAAGGAGGCTGTGTCAATGGCTTATACATATGGTCGGATTATCTTAGGTCTGCTGCTTGTGCTGATTCTCAGCGGGTGTTTATATCCAGACAGCGAAAGGTCTGAGAACAAGCAGCCGAACGAGCAACAGCTTGCCATTGTTCAAAATGCCATAGAAGAATTCAGAGAACAGAATAATGGGCTGCTGCCAATCAAAACCAAAGAAAATGATACACCGATTTTCCAAAAGTATTTGGTTGATTTTACCGCCCTGAAAGAGGCGAACGCCCTGTCGGAAATACCGCCTAACGCGTATGAAGGCGGAGGTTATTATCAATATACTCTTATCACTCCAGAGGACAATCCAAGAGTGAAATTGATTGACCTACGAAATACAGAATCAATCCGCAGTGTAAACGTACAGCTAAACGGCTATAGAAATGAGCATATCTACCCTCCTTATGGCAGGGAAATAGCAGAAGGTGTATACACCTTGGATTACGAGTCGCTGGGATATGATGCAATGCCTACAGTTGTTAGTCCTTTCTCTGGTGAGAATCTTCCTATTGTGATGGATGTAGAGGGCCAGTTGTATATTGACTATCGAATAGATTTAAAAAATGCATTGGACAAGTATGAGCATAATTATTCAAAAGGAGATGATATTCGATGGCTGCTTGCCGAGAATACTCCTTTTGTACCTGCATACTCCCTTCCATATACCATTCAGGATGGAGAGCCGGCCTTTTTACTTGAGGAGGCAAATGAATAAAACCCTGCATATTAAAACCCTTGAAACATATATTGTTTCAAGGGTTTATTATTTTCACCCTGTCTTTGCTCTTTTCCATCATAATTAAGTCATAATGTGATAGGACAACATCATAGAATTGTAATGTCAATTATTCGCAGATTATTTATATCGTTAGTACAAGGATCGGGAGGGGATCTTTTGGAGAAAATTGATATCTTTAAAGATATTTCCAAACGGACTAATGGAGATATTTATCTTGGTATAGTGGGTGCTGTCCGGACTGGTAAATCGACTTTTATTAAAAAATTCATGGAATTGGTAGTTTTGCCCAACATCGAAGAGGAGAGTGAGCGTGCAAGGGCGCATGACGAACTTCCGCAAAGCGCTGCTGGTAAGACGATTATGACTACCGAACCAAAGTTCATTCCCAATCAAGCAGTATCTGTAAATGTAGAGGATGCCTTGGATGTTAATGTGCGCCTTGTTGATTGTGTAGGGTATGCAGTAGAAAGTGCCAAAGGTTTTGAGGATGAGAACGGTCCTAGAATGGTCCATACACCATGGTATGAAGACCCTATTCCATTTCATGATGCAGCGGAAATAGGAACCAGGAAGGTCATTCAAGAGCATTCCACTATTGGAGTAGTAGTTACTACAGATGGAAGTATTGGAGATATTCCGAGAGATGATTTTATTACGGCAGAAGCAAAAGTAGTGGATGAATTAAAAGAAGTGGGCAAGCCGTTTATTATGATTATAAATACCCTTAATCCCGGCAGTCATGAAACCGAACTGCTGCGTCAGGACCTTTCCGAGAAATATGATATACCAGTAGTGGCTGTTAGTATTGAATCTATGACAGAGCATGATGTTTATAGAGTGTTAAGGGAAGCCCTGTATGAATTTCCTGTTTTGGAAGTGAATGTCAACCTTCCAAGCTGGGTAATGGTACTCAAAGAAAATCATTGGCTCAGACGGAATTATCAAGACGCCATCCAGACTACTGTGAAAAATATAAGAAGGCTGAGAGATGTGGATCAGATTGTTACAGATTTTTCCGAATACGACTACATCGACCAAGCAAATATAGCTGGTATGGAAATGGGTGAAGGAGTCGCTGAGATTGACCTGCATGCACCGGACCACTTGTATGACCAAGTGTTAAAGGAAATCGTCGGGGAAGAAATACGGGGGAAAGATCATTTGTTGGAATTAATGCAGGACTTCTCCCATGCCAAGAGGGAATATGATCAGGTCTCAGGGGCGTTGCAAATGGTGAAGCAGACAGGGTACGGCATAGCTGCACCCTCCTTGGAAGATATGATCCTGGATGAGCCGGAAATCATCCGTCAGGGATCTCGGTTCGGAGTCAAATTGAAAGCAGTGGCCCCCTCCATTCATATGATCAAAGTAGAAGTGGAGTCGGAATTCTCCCCAATTATAGGAACGGAAAAGCAGAGTGAAGAGCTTGTCCGTTATCTAATGCAGGATTTTGAAGAGGATCCGCTTTCCATTTGGGAATCAGATATTTTCGGAAGATCACTGAGTTCCATCGTCAGGGAAGGTATTCAAGGTAAAATATCATTGATGCCTGAAAATGCCAGATATAAACTGAAAGATACTCTAGAACGGATCATCAATGAAGGATCAGGCGGTCTTATAGCGATTATTCTTTAGCAGCTGATACAGCTGCTTTTTTGTTGCTATGAAAAACAGTTATCCTTAACCCTGCTTATAGTCTATAGGAATACGATCAAAACTGCGGGAGTATTATAAAAATTCCCGTAAATATACGAACTGCTGTAGGTTGACAGGACAAGTTTTCATTGAATTTTCAATAAAAAAGTCCATTTTTGGCTGAATGGAATTGCGTTTTTAATAAATATGGTAAAAATGGGTACTTATTGTTGAATTTTGCTGCAATCTCAGTTAAGATAAGCCTTGTCATCTAATGAGTTAGGTGATAACTTAGTATAAAAGCTGACAAATTGGTAAACAAATGTTGGTAACCATCTATTTGTTCCAAAGTAGTCGATTGAAGTAATTGGGAGGAGGTGAATGTCATGAACAAAACAGATTTAGTAAATGCTGTAGCCGAAAAGAGCGATCTTTCCAAGAAAGAGGCAACTAAAGCAGTTGATGCAGTTTTTGATTCTGTCATGGATTCCCTTAAAAACGGTGAAAAAGTACAATTAATCGGTTTTGGTAACTTTGAAGTGCGTGAGCGTTCAGCTCGAAAAGGCCGCAATCCGCAAACAGGAGAAGAAATTGAGATTCCTGCAAGCAAAGTTCCTGCCTTCAAACCAGGTAAAGCCCTTAAGGACAGTGTTAAATAATCTACATAGGGCTTAAAAAGGGGTGCGTATGCGCGCCCTTTTTTTATGCGTTTATTGACATAGAAGAAGAAATCGACGATATTTAAAGTAAATGGTTACAGGAGGCTTATCATGGATAATTCAAATCTTAAATCGGATTTCTTTGTAATAAAAGCGTTGGAAGACGGAGTGAATGTGATTGGGCTCACCAGGGGCAGCAATACGAAATTCCACCATTCGGAAAAATTGGATAAGGATGAAGTGATGATTGCCCAATTTACGGAACATACCTCCGCTGTAAAAGTGAGGGGCAAAGCAATCATTCAAACAAGCCATGGAGAATTGGAAAACTAGAGAGTTGAGATGCTGAACTTCCTTCTTCATATTGAAAATGTTTGTTATCGATCCCCCTTGAACTTATGCTATAATAACTACAGCGATTACGGATTTGATGAAAGGGCCCAGGTGATTTATTTTGGAAACATCTAGTATAGACATTCGGCCTTACAAGGCACAAATAGAAAACAAGATCCAGCATGCCTTTCTGGACAAATATATACCTAAGCCCGTCATTGACGATGAAAAACTTAAGATATTAGTGGCAATTCTAAATAACTCAGGGGGTTCCGATAGACAGAAACAGCGGTATGTTCTAACTGCCATGTTAGCTCAAACGGCGTTGGATACCCATGACACCGTTCCAGCCTATAATATGGAAAATGGGTGGAGTATTGGCAATCAGCTGAAAGTGCTAGCAGGCGATTATTATAGCGGTCTATACTATCTCCTCCTATCAGAAATAGATGATTTTGAATTTATACATATTCTTGCATCAGCCATAAAAGAAGTGAACGAGGTAAAGATGCAGCTCTACTATACGGAAGAAGGTACTTTTAATGACCTCATGAAAATGAGGGAAGAAGTAGAATCCCTTATCATTCGCCATATTGCCGAGTTTTTGGGCGATCCTTTTCCTGTGTATATTGCCGGCAAATGGCTGGTGACTCATAAATTGCTCCAGAACATGAACAGTTTGAAACAAACAGGAGAGTTATCCATTACGGATGTCTGGATGGGCCAGGCTGTCAATTTACTGGAGGTTCCTTTTTCCCATGCAGCGAATGAGACCGTACAGGAGAACCTACTGCAACTGGAAAGGTTATCAGAGGGGATACCTGAGCCGCACCAGCTTTATAAAGAGTATCTTCTAGCAGTTGTTAATATGCATAATTATAATAAAGCTCGGTAACGGAGGAAAAATAATCATGTCAGAACGCTCAAAAGAAGAACGTGTGCATCATGTATTTGAAAAAATATATACCAAATACGATTCCATGAATTCTATCATCTCTTTCCAGAGGCATAAATCCTGGCGGAAAGATGTGATGAAAAAGATGAAAGTCAGAGAAGGGGCGTCAGCTCTGGATGTATGCTGTGGCACAGGCGACTGGGCCATATCCCTGGCGGAGGCTGTAGGTGAGAACGGGAAGGTAGTAGGATTGGATTTCAGTCAGAATATGCTGTCAGTAGCGAAAGAAAAGAAAGAACGTTCCTCCCTGGATCAACTAGAATTAGTGCACGGAAATGCAATGGAACTACCCTTTGCTGATAATTCATTTGATTATGTGACGATAGGTTTTGGATTGCGCAATGTGCCCGACTATATGACAGTTCTTAAAGAGATGTATCGTGTAGTAAGACCCGGGGGGCTCGTAGTGTGTCTTGAGACTTCACAGCCTACTCTTATTGGATATCGGCAACTATATTACTTTTATTTTCGGTTCATTATGCCGGCAATTGGCAGGCTCATGGCGAAGAGCTACAAAGAATATGCTTGGCTAAACGAATCGGCAAGGAACTTTCCGGATAAGGATACGTTAAAGCGTATGTTCTACAATGCGGGTTTTTCAACGGTCCATGTAAAAAGCTATACGGGTGGAGTAGCTGCCATGCATATGGGAATTAAATAATAATGGTTTTAAAATAAGGTGACACAGATGAAAATAGCTAAAATTTATGGATATTTAAAAAAAGATTTGGACATCGTCGAAGACTCGCTGAATAAAGTCATTCAAGCCGAGCATCCTGTGCTGCGTGAGACCTCGACACATTTATTGGAGGCAGGAGGAAAAAGAATCCGTCCTGTCTTTGTTGTACTAGCAGGCCACATGGGTAACTATGACCTTGAACGGGTGAAAAAGGCAGCTGTATCTCTGGAACTGATTCATATGGCTACACTTGTCCATGATGATGTGATCGATGACGCTGCATTGAGAAGGGGAGAACCTACAATCAAAAGCCTTTATGATAACCGGGTCGCTATGTACACCGGTGATTATATACTTGCCCGTGCACTAGAAGAAATAACTACTATTAAACAGGCTAATGTCCATCGCCTGCTGGCAAAAACGATAGTAGAGGTAAGTATAGGTGAAATTGAGCAGATAAAGGATAAATACAACTGGGATCAGAACCTCAGAGACTATCTGAGAAGGATCAAACGGAAAACGGCCCTATTGATCGCTACAAGCTGCAAACTGGGCGGGCTGGTAAGCGGACTTGACGAAAAAAAGGCGAAAAAGTTATATCAGTATGGTTATTATATAGGGATGTCCTACCAGATCATCGATGATATTCTTGATTTCACCTCTACAGAGCAGGAATTAGGCAAACCAGTCGGGAATGATCTTCTTCAAGGCAACATTACTCTGCCTGTTTTATTTGCAATGGAGGACGTAAAGTTCCGCCAATTGATTCGAGAAACATTCCAGGAACCCGAGAAAGTCAAGAAAGAAGAGATGAACAACCTGATCACAGCTCTCAAACAATCAGATGCAGTCGAACGTTCCTATCAATTAAGCGAGATATATTTACAAAAAGCTTTGAAATCTGTCAGCAGTCTGCCGGACAATCAGGCTAAGCGTACATTAGAGGACATTGCTAAATATATTGGGAAGAGACGCTCTTAGAATAATTGTTATTTTTTGTGAACTTTGATAGAATGATATCGGTTACAAAAAATACATATATGTGGGGTGCGAGAATGGAAAAGACTTTTTTGATGATCAAACCAGATGGCGTTCAGCGTAATCTAATAGGGGGAATTGTGGCAAGGTTCGAGGCAAAGGGATTTAAACTTGTCGGCGCCAAGCTGATGACCATCTCTGACGAACTTGCCGAAAAGCACTATGGGGAACACAAGGACAAGCCATTTTTTGGAGAACTGGTAGATTTCATTACTTCCGGGCCGGTTTTTGCTATGGTATGGGAGGGTGAAGATGTCATTCTGACAGCCCGGGCCATGATGGGCAAAACGAATCCGAAAGAGGCTGCTTCCGGTACGGTGAGAGGAGATTATGGTTTAACTGTCGGGAAAAACATCATCCATGGTTCTGACTCAGCAGAAAGTGCTGAAAGGGAGATTGGTCTGTTCTTTGATAGAGAAGAGATCCTCTCTTATTCAAAGCATGACAGTGAGTGGATTTATTAATGTTGAGCCCCTCTGCAGCCGCAGAGGGGCTTATTCGTTGTATGGCAAATCAAGGGCTCCTAGATGTTCTTTCAATAATCATAAGATGAAATGGATTTGCACCTCTTTTAAAATGTATAATCATTAAACGAAAATAGTTAAGTGCCCTGCAAGGATGCTCTTAACTATTTTACTAGTCAGGCGAAAGGTTGATTTTAGCTAGTTCGGTTAAAAGGCAGGCCCTATTTTATTCCGTTCCTTAAAAAGCAAACAAAGGCCAAGTGCTGTGCGCATTCCTAACTGGAAGAATATTGGAGTTTTGCTGTATATTGGATAAGTAAGGTAGAATTAATCAATCTTTTCGCAACTTTTCACCAAAATGTTACATAAATATGTTATAGTTATGAGAAAAATTAATTGTTGAAAAGGGGAATCATTCATTGCGTTATTTAACTGCAGGAGAATCGCATGGGAAACAACTTACTACCATTATAGAGGGGCTGCCGGCCAGAATGCCTCTATTGAAGGAAGATATCAACCATTCCTTGCTTCGCCGGCAAAAAGGGCACGGCCGAGGAAAAAGAATGCAAATTGAAAAAGATCTGGCAGAAATTACAAGTGGTGTGCGCCACGGCTATACACTGGGTTCACCTATATCTTTGGTTATACATAATGATGATTTCAAGCATTGGACGGATATTATGGGTGAAGATCCGATGGACGATGAATCCAAGATGCGAAGGGTTGTTACTAAACCACGGCCTGGCCATGCAGATTTAAATGGTGCTTTAAAATACGGGCATAGGGATATGCGGAACGTACTGGAGCGTTCTTCTGCAAGGGAAACTGCGGCAAGAGTGGCTGCCGGTGCAGTAGCTAAGACTTTACTGAAACATTTGGGTATAGAAGTATGTGGTTTCGTTAAAGAGATTGCTGGAATAAGAGCCGAAGAAATGACTTCATTAACCATGGAGGAGAAGCAACACGCCTCTGAAAACTCCCCTGTGAGGGTTCTGGATAAAAATGTGGAAAAAGAAATGATGGATGCCATCGATGCTGCCAAAAAAGAAGGAGATTCCATAGGCGGTGTCACCGAAGTCTATGTGGAAGGAATGCCAGCCGGTATAGGGTCCTATGTCCATTATGACCGCAAGCTTGACAGCAGAATTGCCGGCAGTGTGGTGAGTATCAATGCCTATAAGGGTGTAGAGTTCGGGATAGGATTCGAAGCAGCCAGGGAGAACGGAAGCAAGGTCCATGATGAAATTGCATGGGATAAAGACCAGGGGTATTACCGTACATCCAATCGGTTAGGGGGATTCGAAGGCGGCATGACAACAGGTATGCCGATTGTCGTCAGGGGAGTTATGAAGCCGATTCCTACCTTGATGCTCAAACCCCTGCAAAGTGTGGATATTGAAACAAAAGAGCCTTTTAAGGCCACGGTAGAAAGGTCGGATGCCTGCGCTGTGCCTGCAGCATCTGTTGTTATGGAGCATGTTGTAGCATTTGAATTGGCGAAAGCAATTCTGGAACAATTCCCGCATGATCAATTTCCTAAACTGCAGAAGGCCATCGAAGACTATCGGGAAGAAATCAGGTGCTTCTAGTGAAGGAAATGAAAGTACAAGCAAGTTCTCATTCATATCCCATCTATGTCGGCGAGAATCTTCGCTTTCAGGTAGGACGTCTTTTAAAAGAAGAATACTCTTCCATTATGGTTGTCTCCGACGAAACAGTTGGAGAGCTTTATTTGGAAGATATTCTTGCAAGCATTAATCATAGCCACCTGTATTATACCCTGGTGCCAGCCGGGGAAGAATCCAAAAATATTGATCAGTTCTATCAGCTGCACAGTAAAGCGATGGAATTCGGATTGGACCGCCGCTCTTTAATCATTGCACTGGGCGGCGGAGTCATTGGAGACTTGGCAGGATTTGTGGCAGCAACTTATATGCGTGGAATTGATTACATCCAAGTTCCTACTACAATCCTTGCACATGACAGCAGTGTAGGTGGAAAAGTTGCTGTCAACCATCATATGGGAAAAAATATGATAGGAAACTTCTATCCGCCTAAAGCTGTCATCTATGATGTTCAGACCTTGGAATCTCTCAGTGGGAAGGAAGTCCGTTCAGGATATGCTGAACTGGTGAAAGAAGCATTCATTGGGGATGAAAAGTTTCTGGAGGAACTTTTCAGTATCAAGCTGGGGGACCTTAGCAGCACACAGCTGACTGAACATTTGTACAATGGAATCAAAGTGAAAGCAGCTATTGTAGAGGCAGATGAAAAAGAAGCGGGTATACGAAAATACCTTAACCTTGGCCATACACTTGGCCATGCACTTGAAGCGGAGAATGGCTACGGCAAGATAGCTCATGGAGAGGCAGTGGCTGTTGGTATGTTATTCGCATTATTCATCAGTGAACAGGTATATGGCAGATCGCTGCCATACCAACAGCTATTGGAGTGGCTTCATACTAACGGATATCCGTTGCAGGTTGGCGAAACCTCGCCGGAAGCATTAATTGAACGGATGAAATCAGATAAAAAGAACATAGGAAACAATATACAGATGATTCTTCTTCGGGGCACAGGCGACCTCACCACGGAGGAGGTTCCTGAACAAGAACTAAAAGAATACTTAAAAACTTTTATAGGAAAGCTGGTGTGAATTACATGACAAGGGGTATACGAGGTGCCACTACGGTTGAAGAGAACACGGAAAAGGAAATCCTTGAAAATACACAGAAGCTCATTGAAGAAATGACTTTCAAAAATAATGTAAAACCGGAAGATATCTCTCATATTTTCATTTCGGCAACAGAGGAGATAAATGCAGTATTTCCGGCGAGGGCTCTAAGAAATTTGGAAGGTTGGACGTATGTTCCCGTGATGTGCATGAGGGAGTTAGATGTGAAAAACAGCCTTCCTAGCTGTATACGTGTAATGATGGTGGTAAACACCTCTATCGACCAAAGAGATATTCAGCATGTGTTCCATAAAGATGCTGTAAAATTGCGCCCTGATTTGGCAGAGAAGTAATCACATCACAAATCAAATAAGTCAAATCAAATAGCAAGGGGTTTTCATAGTGGTACGAACAATATTAGTTGCAGGGTTAGGATTAATAGGAGGGTCACTCGCCAAGAGCATCAAAGCATCCGGCGATCATCAGCTGATCGGCTATGATGTCAGCAGAGAGACCCTGGAATATGCACAGGAACACAGAATAATTGATAAAGCAGCAGACAGTTTTACAGAGGGAGCTCTAGAGGCAGAAATCGTCATATTGGCGGCTCCTATTTCAGAAACTATTGAATTAATGAAAAAGCTGGACAAACTCCCTTTGGAAAAGGAAATTATTGTATCGGATGTGGCTTCTGTTAAAGGATCCATCCTAGAAGAAGCAAACAATCTTACAAACAGGAATATTACTTTTATCGGTGGTCATCCGATGGCAGGTTCCCACAAAAAAGGAATAGAGGCTGCAAAAGAGCATTTATTTGAAAATGCGATTTATGTACTTACACCGACGGTTAAATGCAAAGAAGACAAGGTAGAGGAACTTAAAGCGGTATTAAAGGGGACGGAAAGCAAATTCATTACATTACAGCCGAGCGAGCATGATGAGATGACAGGGGTAGTCTCCCACTTCCCGCACTTGATAGCTTCCTCCCTGGTTCAGCAGGCCAAAAAGTGGGCTGATACTCACTCATTTCTTCCAAATCTGGCAGCAGGTGGGTTTCGCGATATTACCAGAATTGCTTCAAGCAATCCGAAAATGTGGCAGGATATTTTCCATCATAATCAATCACAGATGTCTCAGCTGCTGGACGAGTGGATAAAGGAAATGGCTAAATTAAAAGAATTAGTGGAAGAAAATGAAAAAGAAAAGATGATTACATACCTGGAACAGGCCAAGACATACCGTGATGGTCTGGAAAAATCGGAGAAAGGGGCAATCCCGGCCTTTTACGATCTGTATGTTGACATTCAGGACAAGCCAGGATCGCTTGCTACTGTTGTCCAGATGCTTGCAGATGAAGAAATAAGTATTAAAAATATACAAATTCTTGAGATTCGCGAAGGGATCACCGGTGCTTTACTGTTGAGCTTTTCCGCAGAGGAACAGCAAAAGGAGAGTTACCAGCTTCTTCAAAGAAATGGATATGAAGTCATGATGCAATAATTATACTAGCAGAGGAAGTGAAGCGGATGAGTAAACTGGTCTTATCACCTATTTCAAGACCTTTAGAGGGAATAATTGAGGTGCCAGGAGATAAATCAATATCCCATAGGGCGGTCATTTTTGGAGCCCTTGCAGAAGGTACGACAAAGGTAACACATTTTTTAGACGGAGAAGACTGTATGCGCACGGTCCGTGCCTTCCAGAATATGGGGGTGCCCA
This sequence comes from Virgibacillus sediminis, assembly GCF_042643265.1. Classification (NCBI taxonomy): domain Bacteria; kingdom Bacillati; phylum Bacillota; class Bacilli; order Caryophanales; family Bacillaceae; genus Virgibacillus; species Virgibacillus sediminis. The sequence continues at coordinate 140,793 of NZ_JBHRRZ010000014.1, forward strand.
TCTTTCGGGAGGGAGACTCTCTAGTTATTGAAGGCAAAGGCATATCTGCATTGAAAGAACCGAATGAACCACTTTATTTTGGAAATTCAGGAACGACCTCCCGCCTAATGATCGGCTTGTTAGCAGGGCTCCCTTTCTTTACTACTGCTTGGGGAGACCCATCCTTATCAAACAGGCCAATGGACAGAGTAGTTCTCCCATTAAAGGAAATGGGTGCAGTTATTGACGGGAGGGGGCAGGGCAGTTATCTGCCGCTTTCCATAAGAGGAACCAAATTGCAAGGAATTGATTACACGCTGCCTGTAAAAAGTGCTCAAGTTAAATCGGCTGTATTATTTGCAGGGCTGCTGGCTGAAGGAACCACGACAGTCAGAGAAAAGACGCAGACAAGGAATCATACAGAGAACATGCTGAAAGCTTTTCGTGCAGATATAACCACTGATGGTAACACCACAACCATAACCAACAAGAACGAGTTGCAAGCGACGGATATTTATGTTCCTGGGGATATTTCGTCCGCAGCATTCTTTCTTGCAGCAGCGGCAATTGTCCCAGACAGCCGTATTACCTTGAAGAATGTCGGTTTAAACCCTACCAGGACGGGGATTCTGGATGTACTTAATAAAATGGGTGCAGAGATAGAAATAAGCAATCAGGAAGAGGTAGGCGGAGAGTTGATAGGAGACCTGACAGTGGCATACACGGCTCTCCGTGCTGTCGAAATACAGGGGGATATCATTCCAAGGCTTATAGACGAGATCCCTGTAATTGCGTTGTTGGCAACACAGGCGGAAGGTACCACTGTAATAAGGGATGCGGAGGAACTGCGAGTAAAGGAAACGGATAGAATCGCAGCTGTTGCCGACGTTCTCTCTTCGTTTGGGGCTGATATAGAAGCAACGGAAGATGGCATGATCATCAAGGGTAAATCACAACTTTCCGGAAGCGCAGTATCCGCCTATAATGATCATAGGATAGCTATGATGAGTGCTGTTGCTTCGTTAATTGCCGATGGGGAAGTAACCATTGACGACGATTCTTCCATCGCAATCTCCTATCCAGGCTTCTTTGACGATCTCAAAAAAGTAATGAACTGAACAAAAAGGAATCTGCTGCTTGCAGATTCCTTTTTTCACTGAGCATGCTTGTATCCCTCTTTATTTGAACATATAAAAGCATTTCGGTATGATTAAATGTATCATATTAACTAAATCCAGTCGGATAGGCAAGAGAGGATGTTCGGAATGGACACCATTATGGAAGCTGTCAAACTAGTAGAGAGCAATCAAACCGAAAAGGCCATAGAATTATTGGAAAACTATTTGCCAAAGGCCGACGAAGAGGAGAAGTTCACCATTGCAGAATTATATAATCAATGGGGATTCCTTCAAGAAGCAAGCGAAATACTGAATAGCTTGTTGCAGCAATATCCGGAAGAAAGTGATCTGAAGGTGATGCTTGCTGACATATATGTGGAATTGGAAGATGATGAGGCTGCCATTAATTTATTGAATGAAATTAATGAAGATGATGAAGCATATGTACAGACATTGATCCAACTGGCCGATCTCTATCAGGCGCAGGGGCTTTTCGAAGTGGCAGAGCAGAAACTGCTTACCGCAAAACAGCATGAGCCTAATGAGCCGGTAGTGGATTTAGCCCTGGCAGAATTACTGTTCTCCATTGGGGAGTACCGAAAAGCAATTACTTACTATGAAAAAATCCTGCCGAAGACAAAGGAATTGGCAAACATATCAATTAATGACCGGCTGGCAGAAGCACATGCTGCTTCAGGCGAATATGAAGAAGCACTACAATTTTACCAGGATATAGAAAGTGAACACCCTGATACTTTATTCAAATACGGTTTTACTGCAAAACAAGCCAACCGTTCAGATATTGCGATAAAAGCATGGGAGCATGTTATCAAGATTGACCCATACTATCATACGGTGTATTACCAGTTGGCAAAAGTATACGAGGAAGATGGCAGGACCCAGGAAGCCTATGACACAGCTAAAAAAGGGCTGGAAATTGATGAGTTCAACAAAGAATTATTCTATTTTGCCGGAGTATTAGCACATCAATTGGAAAAAGAAGACGAGAGTGAAACATTGGTCAGGGAAGCAATTGCTTTAGACCCTGACTATAAAGAAGCTATTCTGTTTCTGATCGAAATGTTCAAGACATCCGGAGATTCTACTAAAATTATTGACCTAATTACAGAATTGAAAAGTACCGGAGCCGACGATTCCTTATATGATTGGGAACTTGCCCGGGCTTATAATGAAGAGGAATTATATGAGGATGCATTAAACTCCTACAACACAGCATACAATGGATTAAAAGAGGATGCTGACTTCCTGAAAGAATATGGCTATTTTCTGACAGAAGAAGGGAGGATCGGTGCAGCAATACCTATCTTTGAAGCGTATTTAATTCATCAGCCTTCAGATACAGACATTGAAGAATTCCTCAGCCGGTTGAAAATGGAGAATGAAAGCAGATAAATCGACCTGTGATGACAATGTCCAATATGAGGAGGGTTAATTATGCAGACCCCTGTATCCGCAGAGGAGAAGAGAAAGTTTCTTCGGTGGTTTCTTGACCATTATCAACTCAAAAAACGAGAAAGTGTCTGGATTCTGAACTACCTGCTTAACCATCAGAGTATATTGAAGCATGTCCATTTTGTCAGAGACGTAAAGTATTGCCCTCGAGGGATCCTAATGACAACTCATTGCTCGGGGGATACGCCTTTCCGGTTTTATAAAGATCACCTGGTGACAACAGATGCCGAGAAATCATTCCACGATATCAGATTAAATCCAGAAGAGCCGTTATATTTACAGCTTAACTTCAAGAAGTCTCATCAAAATGCATATTATGTATCCGTCATGGAGGAAAACCCCTTTAAGCCTGATAGTCAAGATATTACTGAAAAAGATAGACTTACTGCAGTCCGCCTATTGGAAGATTCTTTATTTGCTTTTCAGAAGAATCGCCTGCTCTCCGAAATTGATAGAGCGCTGGATGATATGGACCGCAAAAGGTTTGACAAGCTGGTTCGTAAATTGCATCAATTGGAAGAATCCTATGTTGATCAACCTGGATTGCAAAAGCAATAGGTTGATTTTTTTTTGCATTTTACATACCATTTACTGAAGATAGCATAATTTTACCCAATTGGGAAAGAATGAGAAGGAGTGTTAAAAGGATGAAATGGTCCGCAGCAGATTTACCAAGATACATAGAGGCGAAAGAATACATAGATACTGTAATGATACCCTTGATCCCTTTCCAACTGTCTAATGACAAAACCACAGAGAAGGTAGCCTTTCAGAATGAACTTCTTTCCATCCTTGCCAATGAGATTGAAAAAGAACTGACTGGAAGGATGATGCTTAGCCCCCCTTACCATTATAGGGAAACAAGTGTAGGAGAAAGCGAAATTGTACGCCTGAATGGTTGGGTTGAGGAAGTCAGGGAGCAACCCTTCAACCATATATTCTTTATTACTTTCGACTCCACCTGGAAAAAAGCAGAAAACACCTTGGATGGAAGTGTCCTATGGTTCCCCGGAAGCCAATCAGGGGATCTTTCTTCTAATGAAATGAAACGGCAGATACGTGACCAGGTTGGTCAGATTACAGAGTTGATTAGGAGTTATTGGTCATAAGGGTTTTTGTCAAAATTTCTTACAGAAACCCGGATAATTATGGAGAACCATATCGTTATTTATTGACCGGAAAAAAAGTTTACGCTATCATTGTATTGTCCTAGTAATATGATTAAATAATAATTGTCCGTGATTATTGTACAAGAGGGGGGAAAATCATGAGCGAAAAGAAGCAGCAGGTATCCCGCAGGCAGTTCCTTAATTACACGCTGACTGGTTTAGGCGGATTTATGGCAGCCGGTTTAATGATGCCGATGGTAAGAATGGCAGTGGACCCGGTACTGCAGGAGTCATCTGCTGGGGATATGGCAAATGTCGGTATATCTGTAGACGAACTTACTACAGAACCGCAGCGTGTAGACTGGACTGTTGAACAGGTGGACGGCTGGTACACGTCTGAAGTTAGCCGGTCTGCATGGGTATTTATAGATGAAAATGACGAGATACAAGCCTTTTCACCTATCTGTAAACACTTGGGATGTGTTGTTTCCTGGGAGGGAAGCGAAGAGTATCCAAATGAATTTTTCTGCCCATGCCATAATGGCCGCTATTATAAGGACGGAACAAACGTACCGGGCACACCACCGCTGGCACCATTGGACGTATATGAAATGAAAGTTGAAAATGGCATGCTATTCTTAGGCGAGCCTGTACCAAGAGAGGAGGCGTAATAATTTATGCTGCAAAAGTTGTACGATTGGATTGATGAACGTGTAGATATTACGCCGATTTGGCGGGATATCGCAGATCATGAAGTTCCAGAACATGTGAACCCGGCCCACCACTTTTCCGCTTTTGTTTATTGTTTCGGCGGTTTGACATTCTTCGTGGTAGTCATTCAGATATTGTCCGGGATGTTTCTAACAATGTATTATGTACCGGATATTGAAAATGCCTGGAAATCCGTTTACTATCTACAGACAGAGGTAGCACACGGCCAAATTGTTCGTGGAATGCACCATTGGGGTGCAAGTGTAGTGGTAGTAATGCTTTTATTACATACTTGCCGGGTTTTCTTCCAAGGTGCCTACAAAAAACCGCGTGAACTCAACTGGATGGTTGGTGTTCTGCTTTTCTTTGTCATCCTTGGACTTGGTTTTACCGGTTATCTCCTTCCTTGGGATAATAAAGCATACTTTGCAACCCAGGTTGGATTGGAAATTGCCGAGCAGGTGCCTTTCATTGGTTCCGAGCTGAAGACGTTGCTAGCCGGTGATGAAAACATTGTAGGAGCCCAGACATTGGCAAGATTCTTCGCCATCCATGTGTTCTTCCTGCCAGCAGCTCTGTTTGCATTGATGGGCATACACTTTATCTTAATCCGTAAACAAGGTATTTCCGGACCACTATAAAAAGGAGGGAAAGCTGTGAAGAAGGGAAAAGGAATGAAGTTCGTCGGTGATTCACGGATCTCCGCCGAACGAAATCCCCATATACCAAAAGATTATTCTGAATATCCTGGAAGAACGGAAGCATTCTGGCCTAACTTTTTATTAAAAGAATGGTTGGCGGGGTCTGTATTCCTTGTCGGTTTCTTGTGCTTGACCTTAGCACATCCTTCTCCACTTGAAGGTGTTGCTGATCCGACAGATGCAGCCTATATACCATTGCCGGATTGGTACTTCCTATTCTTATATGAACTGCTGAAATATGAATACGCCAGTGCTGATTGGTCATTAATGGGCATCCTTGTCATTCCAGGCCTGGCATTCGGCGCACTTCTTCTTGCTCCGTTTCTGGATAATGGACCAGGCAGAAGGCCGCATCAGCGCCCTGTGGCGGTAGGTATGATGCTTTTAGGGCTGGTATCTGTTATCTGGTTGACTTACACATCAGCATCTCACGTTGATTGGGAGGCCCGTGCAGAAGCTAATAAGCCGATTCCTGAAGGGGAGCAAGTGGCCATTGACACGGATCATGCAGGGTATGAGATTTATCAAAATAACTGTATGTCATGCCATGGAGAAAATCTCGAAGGGGGAGCTGCAGGTCCTTCACTCATCGGCATCGATCGTTCTGCTGAAGAGATTGCAACTATCGCCCAAGAGGGTATAGGTTCTATGCCTGCTGGCCAATTCACCGGTTCTGAGGAAGAACTGGAGAAATTAGTTGATTTCATTATTTCTGTAAATGAAGATACGTCGGAATAGTATTTTCTGTCTTTGTTAAAAAGCACCTTTGCCATGATGGTAAAGGTGCTTTTTATAGATTTTTTACACAGGGGGAATACCATGCTTAAATATATACTATTAGATAAACGCTTCCTCATCCTTTTATTTTTCGTAAATTTTTTCGGGACTATTTATGGGTATATGTGGTATGGAGGCCAACTGTCAGTTACACCGGACATTTTCCTCATTTTTGTTCCCGACAGCCCTACGGCAAGTTTATTTTTTACCGTTTTTCTGCTGTTTTTCATATTTAACAGGAATGTACCCTATATTGAGGCACTTGCCCTGATTACCCTTGTCAAGTATGGGGTATGGGCAGTAGTAATGAATATACTCACCTTGATGATTGATGGGAATATTGGCTGGCAGGGTTATATGCTGATTGCTTCACATGGGGCTATGGCGGTCCAAGCCCTGCTTTATACTCCATATTACAAGATTAGAATGAGGCATATAGTAGTGGCGGCTGTCTGGACGTTGCACAATGATGTTATTGACTACGTTTTCGGCATGATGCCTGTTTATTCATCACTGACTAAGTATATGGGAGAAATAGGATATTTTACATTTTGGCTCAGCATCTTTTGTATTTTTCTGGCGTATCAGCTTACGGTGGGACGGAATTCTAAGCTGAATAAGTAGTCGATGTTATAACTAGTGTGGTCTCTTCATATATTGTAGGAAGTAATAATATGTGAGGTGATCCACTATGGCAAAGAAACTCTTCTTTCAGATGCTCACAGCTGCAGCTATCATCATAGTGATCGTAACCCATTCACATCTTCCTGCGTCTTCTGCTGCCGCAAAAAATACTGTCATTTATACATCGGGACCTGACCTAACCATTTTGTATTGGGCTGCTGGAATAATCGGCGGCTGTATAGCACTTACATTATCCTATGTGAGTTGGAGAAAATATAAGGGGGAGAAGGAAAGGGAAGAGCGGGAAAACAAGGACAAATCAGTTGACTAAAGCCTAGTCTTTGACTAAAATTGACCTTAAGAAAGGATAAACATCTCATGGAGGAATGCAAATGATAGGTGGCTTAGGTGGTTATTTAATTTATATCGCCCTTTTGATGATCATCCCTATATGGGCGCAATCGAGGGTGAAAGGAACATACCAGAAGTATTCCAAAAAGCCAACATCCTCTGGAATGACAGGTGCCGAGGTCGCCAGAAGGATACTGGATGATAATGGGTTGTATGATGTACAGATTGGCCGGGTCAAGGGTACCCTGTCGGATCATTATGACCCTAGAAAGAAGGTAATTAATCTTTCGGAAGGTATTTATAATGGTCAGTCCATGGCATCTTCAGCCGTGGCTGCCCATGAGGTTGGACATGCCATTCAGGATCAGCAAGAATATGCCTTTCTGAAGTTAAGGAGCGCCTTGGTACCTGTTGCCAGCTTTGGCTCCAATATATCGTTCTTCTTTATTCTTGCAGGTATCTTCTTCGGTGCGACAAATATGCTGCTGTTGGGAATTATCTTCATGTCAGCCGCCGTACTGTTTCAACTGGTGACCCTTCCGGTCGAGTTTGATGCCTCGAATCGTGCAATGGGCCAACTGGTTGCATCGGGAGTCATCCGCAATAATGAAGAGCGCGAAACAAAGAAAGTGTTGAATGCTGCAGCTTTAACATATGTTGCCGCTGCATTAGTTGCAGTAGCCGAATTGTTGAGGTTTGTAATGATTTACCTTGCACAACGCGAATAGCCTTTAAAAAGAGATGGATGCTCATAGCCTCCATCTCTTTTATTATTCTGTGCATGTATGGAACCAAACCTACTCGTGGATTGGGTTTTTGTTTTCATCCAGGGTGAACCCTTCTCCCATTACATCATGAACTGAACTCATAGCAACAAATGCATGTGGGTCGATGGAAGTAATAATGCTTTTCAACTTTATAATTTCATTCCTGGCTACGATACAATATAAAACATCTCTGTTTTCTCCTGAAAAACTCCCCTTTCCGTTTAAAATGGTGACGCCCCGGTCCATATCCCTATTAATTTTACCAGCTATTTCACTGCTGTAAGGGGATATGATGGTTGCACCTCGTGCAGCATAAGCACCTTCCTGAATGAAGTCAATGACCCTGGCCGCTACATAAACAGCTACTAGAGTGTACATACCTTCGATAAGGTCCAGAATTGCCAGGATGGAGGCAGAGATTACCACTAGGTCGAACAGAAACATGGTCCTACCCATGCTCCAGCCTGCATATTTATTGATCAAGCGGGCGATAATATCGACGCCTCCAGTAGTCCCCCCATATCTGAAGACTATTCCAAGTCCTGCTCCGATAAACACTCCCGCGAAGAGAGCTGCTAATGTCATATCTGATTGCAAGTAGATAGTAAACTTATTAGCTTGGAAGATGGCTAAGAACACAGATACGGACACCGTGCCGATAATAGTGTAAAGAAACGTATTACGCCCGAGTAACTTCCAGCCGATCAGAAAAACAGGAATATTCAGCACGATATTGGAAATAGCTGGGTCCCATCCCCATAAGAAATATAGAAGAAGGGTAATTCCTGTAAACCCGCCTTCACCTAAATTATTTTCCATATTGAAGTGGACTATACCGAACGAATAGATAGCTGAGCCTACTAAGATAAAGAAGGTGTTTTTCAGCTTGAGTCCAAAGATCATTTTTTCATCTCCTCCCGTACAGTTGTAAGTTGATCTCTTTCAGGGTTTTGTATTTTGAAAGGAAATAATTTGTCAAAATCCCTAACATTAGCTAACATTATAATAGACTAATTTAGGGAAAAGGGGAACTTACCATCAGTACACCTATATATACCACAGATCAAATACAAAAACGAGTAGATGAGTATATTTCACAATTTAAAGAAGGATATTTCTCTCCCCTAAGCATGATGGCCAGGCTCTCTGAGGAAGTCGGTGAGCTGGCAAGAGAAGTGAACCATTATTATGGAGAGAAACCGAAAAAGACGACAGAAGAAGAAAAAACAGTGGAAGAGGAGCTGGGCGATATCATCTTTGTCCTGTCCTGTTTCGCAAACTCTCTCGATATCGATTTGTCGGAGGCTTTTGATATAGCCATCAACAAAATCGAAACTCGGGATAAAGATAGATGGACACATAAAGATAACTAAGACTGAAATATTCAAGGAGGACATACATAATGACATTAAAAGTAATCATCGCAGGGCCAAGGGGGAAAATGGGCTCAGAAGCAGTAAAAATGGTGAATGAGGACTCTGATTTTGAGCTTGTTGCCTGTATAGATAGAAAACATAATGAAAGGGGATATGAAAATCCGGACGTTCAGGCACTTAATATACCTGTGTTCGCCCATGCCGAAGAGTGTTTCCAGAACGTCAAAGCGGATCTTCTAGTAGATCTGACTGTCCCTGAAGTTGGATATGAACATACAAAAGCGGCACTGCAAAATTACATTCGACCAGTAGTTGGTACTACGGGATTTACGGATGAGCAGCTAAGTGAACTGATAAGTATATCGAGGGAGATGAAGCTTGGAGGAATCATTGCACCAAACTTTGCTATTGGGGCAGTGCTTATGATGAAGTTTTCCCAAATGGCTGCCAAATACCTTCCAGATGTGGATATTATTGAGAAGCATCATGACAATAAGCTTGATGCCCCGTCCGGAACAGCTGTAAAAACGGCAGAAATGATTCAGAAAACCAGGGAGGCCAAAAAACAAGGGCATCCGCATGAGAAGGAAACAATAGACGGAGCCCGAGGAGCAGACCATGACGGTATGCACATCCATAGTGTACGGCTGCCTGGTCTTGTGGCCCATCAGGAAGTTATCTTCGGAGGGCCAGGGCAGACCCTGACGATTAAGCATGATTCTTATAACCGCAAGTCATTCATGGACGGCATCCGTTTTTCCTTGAAAAAGGCAATGGAGATGGATGAATTGGTATATGGACTGGAAAATATTTTATAGGGAGCGTTCCGGATGTTAAAGATTGGGATTACCTGTTATCCCACCGTGGGAGGGTCGGGGATAATTGCTACAGAATTGGGAATGCTTATGGCCGAACAGGGGCATGAAATCCATTTTATTACTTCAGGGTTGCCCTTTCGGCTTACTGAAGTTTCCCCGAAGATTTACTATCACGAAGTTGAGGTCGGGCATTATCCGGTTTTTCAATACCCTCCCTATGATCTGGCTTTGGCCACTAAGATGGCTGAAGTAATCGATCAGGAGAAACTGGATATCCTGCATGTCCATTACGCCATGCCGCACGCAATTTGTGCGATGCTTGCACGGGATATGGCTGAACATGAAGTTAAAATCGTTACAACCCTCCATGGGACAGATATAACAGTGTTGGGGATTGATCATACCTTTAAAAAAACCATCAAACATGGAATTGAGGAATCGGACGCGGTGACCGCAGTTTCAAAAAGTCTTGTCAATCAGACAAAAGAAATGCTGGACATCAAGAAAAATATCTCAGTCATCTACAATTTCGTCAATGAAAAAGAATATTTTAGGAGAAACCTTCCAGGGGTCAAGGAGAAATTTGGCATCCTTCCGGAAGATAAGGTTCTTATCCATATTTCTAATTTCCGTAAGGTTAAAAGAGTGGAAGATGTGATTGAAACATTCCATAAGGTAGAGGAAAAAGTGCAAGCCAAATTGGTGATGGTCGGGGACGGACCTGAGTACTCGAATGCTATGCAGTTTGCCAAAGAGCTTGGTATAGCTGATAAGGTACTCTTTTTGGGGAAACAAAAAAACATCAGTGATTTGCTATCTATATCGGACCTTAAACTGCTGTTATCCGAAAAAGAAAGCTTTGGGCTTGTAATCCTGGAAGCGATGGCCTGTCAGGTGCCTGCTATTGGTACGAACGTAGGTGGTATACCTGAAGTTATTTCTCATAATGAAACGGGGTACATTGTAGACCCCGGAGATACAGAGACAGCAGCGGCTTATGCAGTGGACATATTGACAAACCCATCCCTACAGGGAGAACTCTCGAGTAATGCTCTTCAAGTTGCTCGCGAGAAGTTTCATTCCAGTAGGATTGTTGGGCAGTACTTAGATACTTACAAAGAGTTATTACAATAAATAAGAACAAGGTGATCACATGCTTCCTGAGATCTTTCAAGCTGCCAGACCTATAATCGAAAAACTTGAACAACACCATTACGAGGCATATTTTGTCGGGGGATGTGTGCGGGATTGGCTGCTTCGTCGTCCTATGGGCGATATAGATATTGCCACCTCCGCCTCTCCGGAAAATATTCAAGAGATCTTTGAAAAAGTCATTCCTGTGGGGATTGAGCATGGTACAGTCATTGTACGATGGGAAAAGGAATCATACGAAGTTACGACTTTCCGGACTGATGGAAAATATTCAGACAAGCGCCACCCTGATGACGTCGTCTTCATAGACAACATCGAACTTGACTTAGAGCGAAGGGATTTTACTATCAATGCTCTAGCTATGGATAAGGATGGCAGTATCATCGATTTGTTCCATGGAAGAGAGGATCTGCAGAGAAAGCTGATTCGAACAGTCGGTAATGGTGAACAGCGGTTTCAAGAGGATTCATTAAGAATCGCCCGTGCATTGAGGTTCTGCAGCCAATTAGGCTTTGACATTCATCCGGAGACATTGGATGCAATGTACAAGGTGAAAGATGATATGGAGGGGCTTGCCGTAGAAAGACTGGCCACGGAAATGGAAAAACTATTTGCCGGCAGTCATTTGCAAACAGGGATCCACTATCTGAAGAAGACAGGAGTATATATGCACCTGCCTGTCATTAAGGATTACCCGCATATTATCCAACGACTGCCATCATCATTGAGACCTCTTCTCACACTGGGGGAGGTTTTTGCCTTATTTCATATTTTGGAAGAGGAAATTCCAATCGAAACATGGGTAAAAGCCTGGAAATGCTCCAATCAGATCAAGAACCAGGCAAAAGCGTTGGTAGAGTCTTACAGTTATTACCGTAGCCATGGAGCAGATGAATGGCTAGCTTACCGACTTAGCCGATTTAATCAGGAAGCGTTCACTCGTTTAACGGTCTCGCTTCACCCTGGGGACCAATTGGGCATGGAAGATTTCACTCGAATAAATGACAGATTGCCCATCCAATCTACAAGGGAGATGGACATTGACGGCAAAGAAATTGCTGAATTATTCCCAGAGAGAAAAAAGGGACCTTGGATGAAGGAAACTATTCAGAAAGTGGAAAAAAAGATTGTTATGGGTGAATTGAATAATAGTAAATCCGATATAAAGGAGTGGATAAAATGGAATCCACCCGAACGAGATTAATTAAGATATTATCAGCTGAAAGGGATTCTTATATTTCTGGCCAAGCTTTATCAGATGCTTTGAATATCTCCCGTAATGCTGTGTGGAAGCATATGAAGGAGCTCGAGAAAGATGGTTATGAGATTGAAGGAAAGCCTAGAAAGGGTTATCGCATTCTAAGCTTCCCAGATAAACTGAGTTCTAACACGTTGCAGTGGGGGCTACATACAAATTGGCTGGGACAGCATACAATCCATAAAAGCTCCACACCTTCAACCCAGTTTGTTGCACATCAGGCTGCCAGGGAAATGGCTGCTCACGGAACAGTGGTAATTGCGGATGAGCAGACACAGGGAAGGGGCAGAATGAACCGGTCGTGGTATTCTGCCAAAGAGAAGGGAGTATGGATGAGTATCATCCTGCGCCCGGGTATTCAGCCATATCTTGCTCCACAGTTAACGCTAATGTCAGCTGTGGCCTTGGCAGATGCTTTACGGAGACACACAGGAACAAAGCCACTCATTAAATGGCCGAACGATATACTTCTTTCTGGAAAGAAAACCGCTGGTATTCTAACGGAAATGCAGGCAGAGCAAGATCAGATTCAGTACGTGGTCATTGGGATAGGATTAAATGTAAACCATCAAGAAACTGATTTAGCAGAGGATTTGCAGGGGAGAGCCACTTCTCTCTATTTGGAAACGGGGAAAACATGGCAAATAAAAGAGCTTGTACAGGATATTTTACAGTCATTTGAAAAAACATATGAACAATACATCGATAACGGGTTTCCGGCAATTAAAGACAGATGGGAAAAATACGGTTTTAAAATAGGAGAGAAAATTACCGCTAAAACGCTCAAAGACAGCTGGAAGGCTAAATTCCTGGGAATATCCGAGGATGGCGCTTTGATTCTTCAGACTGAAAATGGAGAGACTAAGCAATTATATTCCGCAGAAATAGATTGGTTCGAACGGAATGGGCAGTAATAAAAAGACAACTATCAATATTTTTGATAGAGAAAAAGGAGGGATGGTGCATGGATCGTTATGTCGTTATCGACCTGGAAACCACGGGACATTCTCCTCAAAAGGGAGACAAAATAATTGAAGTAGGTATTGCTGTCATTGAAGGAGACCAGATAACTGATCACTTCACAACACTACTCAACCCTGGCCAACCCATCCCATCCTTCATCAGCGGCCTTACAGGGATAATGGATGAGGATGTTCAGGAAGCCCCATCTTTTGAAGAAATGGCTGCAGATATAGCTGGCATGTTCCAGGATGCTTATTTAATTGCACATAATGTCCCATTTGATTTAGGTTTCCTAAATGCAGAACTGCAAAGGCTCGGGTATGAGCCGCTGCACAATCCTGTGCTTGATACAGTGGAGCTAGCACGTATCCTATATCCGATGGCTCCAAGCTATAAACTTGGACAGCTCGCGGAGTATCTTGAATTGGAACATAATGACCCTCATCGAGCCTTATCAGATGCGCATGTAACTGCAGAAATTTTTCTCAACCTTAAGGAAAAATTATCCTCATTACCATATGAAACAATTACTCATCTGCAGGGGTTAGAAAAACTATTCAAATCGGATATGTCCTTAATTCTCTCCAAGTTGGAACAGCAGCTTGCTTACTCGACAGAAGAACCGCAGCATATTGAAACTTACCGTGGCTTGGCCTTCCGGAAATTCGAGCCTCAGAATAAAGCAATACAAGAAATCTCCCTTTCCTATGGTGATTATCTTGATAATATATACGAAGCAGAAGGAACCATGGAAAGTAAAATGGCCAGATATGAAAAGAGAATCGGGCAGCGGAAAATGTCAGAGGTCATTTATGATGCTTTTCAAACTTCTCATCATGCTTTAATAGAAGCTGAGACGGGGACTGGTAAATCATTGGCATACCTGATTCCAGCCATCTATGAAGCAGTTCAGTCCAATAAGCGGGTGATTATCAGCACTCATACAACACAGCTGCAATCCCAGCTTCTTTACGAAGAAATCCCATTTGTAGGAGATATAGTGCCAGTTCCTTTCCAGGCAGCGCTTTTAAAAGGGAAAGGGCACTATATCAGTTTGGAAAGATTTGAACAGGAACTGTCTGATCCTGACCAAAATAATTATGACACAGCCCTCACAAAAGCTAAATTGCTTGTATGGCTGACCGAAACAAAAACAGGGGATATTGATGAAATCCAGCTTCCCTCAAGCGGCTATTTCTTTTTTAAAAAGATCTCCACTGAGGCAGAAGGGCGTATGGACCCACAGTCACCTTGGTTCAAACATTCCTTTTATCAACATGCGCGCAGAAGGGCACAGCAAGCCGATATCATTGTTACCAATCATTCATTATTGTGTACCGATATGTTTAATGATTACCAATTCCTCCCATCTTATGACAAACTAATAATAGATGAAGCACATCATCTGGAAGAAACAGCTTCACGGCACTATGGATTAAAACTTGACTATGTCAGTATGCAATATGTCTTCAATCAGCTTGGTGCTTCAGACGAGGCAAAAGAGTTCAATAAAATAATCAGAGGCTATTCCTACAATCCCGATGACTTGCCTCTGGAAAACTGGGATAGCATACTTATGCAGGCCAAGTATGAAATGGATGACTTGTTCCGTACGCTCTTCCAGTATGTCGTCGACCAGCGGAGGAAGAATAAATCCCTTAGTGATACAGGGCGCATTCAATACCGATTTGATCAAGGAGAAGATGATACAGACAGATGGGCCACTGTTAAGGAAATGGCAAATCGACTGATTTTCTTCATTCGGGATCTTATCCATATTCTTTCGATGATTGAGCATTACTTCAACAGCAGGAAAGCGCTGGAAAAAAGGGATGCCGAGGAAATTACCAAGCAAATACTGCAGCTACAATCTTTCATCGATAGGGTAGAACATTTGTTCCTGGATGATCAAGGAGATAAAACTGTCAAATGGATGGAAGTAGAAGCATATGGAGCGAAGAATGCCGTATATCTGTATAGTGAACCATTGGATATGTCACATCTTCTGTCCGAAGATTTCTTTGAGAAGAAAGATAGTGTCATTCTGACCAGCGCTACCCTAACGATGAGGAATTCATTTTCATTTGTCAGGGAGAGGCTTGGAGTACCGGAAGAGCGCCTGATAACAGAGAAAATAACCTCGCCATTTTCCTATGATGACCAAGTACAGTTGCTTATTCCCAATGATTTCCCCGATATCAAATATGGAAGTACGGAAGACTTTGTGTATGCAACATGTGAAGCGATTATTTCATTGGCAGAGATAACGGAAGGGCGAATGCTCGTTTTATTCACCTCCTATGAAATGCTAAGAAAAGCACATTCAGTTTTAAAAGAAAGTCTGGATACGCAAGATTATGTCATCATCGCCCAAGGAATTTCGAGCGGAAGCAGGAGCAGGCTGAAGAAGAACTTTCAAACATATGACAAGGCAATTCTGCTGGGCACTAGCTCCTTTTGGGAAGGGGTAGACATACCGGGAGAAGATTTATCCTGCCTGATGATTGTACGGCTTCCATTTCAACCGCCGGACCACCCTGTATACCAAGCGAAGGCAGACTTCCTGCAAAGCAAAGGTAAAAATGCTTTTTTCGATTTGGCACTTCCGAATGCGGTCATTCGGTTTAAACAGGGGTTTGGCAGGTTAATCCGTTCGACGAGTGACAGAGGAATCGTATTTGTCTGTGATGCAAGGATTAGCAAATCACGTTACGGAAAGTTTTTCACACAGTCAATTCCGGATGTACCTATCACCTATGACAGCACTGGACGGTTGCTGGAAAAAGCAGAGCAATGGTTTTGAATATAAAATCATTATAGAATGCGGGTGCTTTATGGAGGATTACGGTATATAATAGGAAGGCATGCATTTCCCATTTGGCAAGGTCCAATATACACTTGCTATGTTATGTACGATGTATGGTGTGCATTTGAATGGATATTCCGTTAAAATAAGCTGGGATTGTGAATATTTCGTTCATGCTAGGGCAACAAATGATATTGAAATATAAGGGCTGGATGAGGATTATGAAGATAGATAAATCTCTGCCTGGCTGGTTGAAATGGGGATCGGCTGCTATAGTTATTATTCTATTGATATGCTTGATCTCGGCAGCAGTGCTTTATAGTAATATCCACCAGGAAAGAACAGAGGCTTTTGCAGAAACGGAGAAGGTACTTTTAGAAGCCACATCGTTGCAGCAAATTACAGATATCAAACAATTCAATGGTGCAGAATCCTATCATGTGGTTTTTGGGGTAAATGAGGAAAATGAAGAGAAAATCATCTACTACCCTCTAGGAGGAAGAGAGAAGAACCTAACCACTGTGGACCGCAGTGAGATTATCACGCAAGATAAGGTAGTTGAAGAATGGAAAAGCAGATGCATGGATTGTAAACTAGTTCAGATAGTGCCTTCCCTGATTGATGGGGAAGAATTGTGGGAGATTACATATTGGGATGAGTCTGGACGTTATGTATTTGACTATGTATCCATTTACGACGGCTCTCCCTATGAAATGTATCGACTAAATCCGATGTTTGAATAATTCAATATGCTATTAAGTTATATATGGAGGTTACTACACGTGAAAACAACAATTTCTCAAGCACCTCAACACGTCGAAGAAAGTGTGAGAATAGGGGCATGGTTAGCCAATAAGCGCTCTAGTGGTAAGATTGCCTTTTTACAGCTCAGGGATGGAACAGGCTTTATACAAGGCGTAGTTGCAAAAAATGATGTAAGTGAAGAGACTTTTCGGCTTGCAAAAGGTATGACTCAGGAATCTTCCATGTATGTAACAGGGAAGATCGTCGAGGATGCCCGGTCGCCATTTGGTTATGAAATGCAAGTTTCCGACATTGAATTAATTCACGAGGCAACAGATTACCCGATTACACCTAAAGAACATGGGACGGAATTCCTGATGGATCATCGTCATTTATGGCTCCGATCCAAAAAACAGCATGCAGTAATGAAAATTAGAAATGAAATTATTCGTGCCACCTACCAGTTCTTCAATCAGCAGGGCTTTGTGAAAGTAGATCCGCCTATCTTGACGGGATCCTCAGCTGAAGGGACTACTGAGCTTTTCCATACGAAGTATTTTGAAGAGGAAGCTTATTTGTCCCAAAGCGGCCAGTTGTATATGGAAGCTGCGGCCATGGCTTTAGGGAAAGTATTTTCTTTCGGACCAACTTTTCGTGCGGAGAAGTCCAAGACGCGCAGGCATCTAATTGAATTTTGGATGATCGAGCCGGAAATGGCTTTTATGGATCATGAAGAAAGCCTCGAAGTCCAGGAGCAATATGTCAGCTTTATCGTGCAGTCTGTTTTGGAGAATTGCAAGCTGGAGCTACACGCGCTCGAGCGGGACACATCAAAATTAGAAAACATAAAAGAGCCTTTCCCGCGGATCTCTTATGATGATGCGATTACTCTGCTGAAAGAAAAAGGTTTTGAGGATATCGAGTGGGGAGAAGATTTTGGAGCCCCTCATGAAACAGCTATCGCAGAAAGCTTTGACAAACCGGTATTTATCACCAATTACCCTGCCGATATTAAAGCATTCTACATGCAACCGCATCCTGATCGTCCTGAAGTTGTACTTTGTGCCGATTTAATCGCCCCAGAAGGTTATGGAGAAATTATCGGCGGCTCTCAACGAATTGATGATTTGAAATTAATGGAAGAACGTTATGAACAGCATGGTCTAACAGGGCCTGCCTACAAGTGGTACCTTGAGTTACGTCGATATGGCAGTGTACCCCATTCCGGGTTCGGCCTAGGACTGGAGAGAACGGTAGCATGGCTCTCAGGGGTAGAGCATGTCCGAGAGACCATCCCATTTCCTCGGCTGCTGAACCGTCTGTATCCATAAGTGTGTTAAAAGAAAAAAAATCAATCCCTTGCCACCTTAGAGCAAGGGATTTTATCATGAAAAACAGCAGAAGACTGTTATGCAAAATTGAGGTGCTGATCTATGTCCAATTCTATTTCCTACCAGCAATTGTTAGTTGGTCAGGTTTCCATACCAATTAAGCTGCTGTCTGAGTTTACTTCCCTTGGTCTAGATGAAAAAGAGGTAATGGTGGTCCTGCAGATCCATCGGTTCATCCATGAAAAAAAAGAGTTTCCCACTCCTTTTGAAATAGCAGCACATTTGACACTTAGTGAAAAGGAGTGTGCCAATACACTGCGTAAACTTATTCAAAAGGACTTTCTTACCATATACCAGCAGCAAAATGAAATGAACCAGTTAAGCGAGGCTTATTCCCTTGACCCCCTCTGGCGCAAGCTTTTTACAGAAAAGAAGACACCCGAAAATCCGCCGGAAGATGGATCCATGTTCATCCTCTTTGAACAGGAGTTTGGCCGGCCACTATCCCCGTTTGAAATAGAAACCATCAATGCGTGGCTGGACGAGGACCAAATTGCTCCTTCGCTGATCAAGGCTGGTTTAAGAGAATCCGTATTGATGGGCAAACTCAACTTTAAATACATTGACCGAATTTTAAGGGAGTGGAAGAAGAAGGGAATTCATTCTGTTGAACAAGCAAGAGAAGCCAGTAAAAAATTTCACCATCAACAGGAGAAAAGACAAGAGCCTGTAAAACAAAGGGATACTTCATTCTATTATAACTGGTTAGAGGGAGAAGAATAGCCATGTTGAATAAAAAGCAGATCAGATATTGCTTGGACACCATGAAGGAAATGTTTCCGGAAGCAAAGGGAGAGTTGAACCATTCAAACCCCTTCGAACTTGTAATAGCTGTCTTATTGTCGGCACAATGTACAGATGCATTAGTGAACAGGGTAACCGCAGATTTATTTCAGAAATACAAGACTCCAGAAGATTATCTGTCTGTTTCCCTAGAGGAACTCCAGCATGATATAAAATCCATTGGTTTATATCGAACCAAAGCCAAAAACATTAGAAAACTTTGCCAGGTACTACTGGATGATTATAATGGGGAAGTGCCAAGGACAAAGGACGAACTGATGAAACTGGCAGGTGTCGGAAGGAAAACAGCCAATGTAGTGGCATCTATAGCTTTTAATGAACCAGCAATCGCAGTAGACACGCATGTAGAGAGGGTGTCCAAAAGACTCGGGATTTGCCGGTGGAAAGATTCGGTTACAGAAGTAGAAGAAACGCTGATGAGAAAGGTTCCCAGAGACGAATGGAGCGATACCCACCATAGAATGATCTTCTTTGGAAGATATCATTGTAAGGCCCGAAACCCCAATTGTCCCGAATGCCCACTTTTGGATCTTTGCCGGGAGGGTAAGAAACGGATGAAAAGAGCGGAATCTAACAAATAGAAAGAGGCAGACCATATTCATATGGTCTGCCTCTTTTACTTAAATCATTCTTCGTTTTCTTTATCGTTCTGGTCTTGACTTTGAGTTTCGGCATCGTTATTGCTACCTTCGCTATTATTCCCGTTTTCTTCTGACTGGCCTTGGGCATCCGATTCTCCATTTTCTTCGTCGTTCCCGCTGTTGGTGTTTCCACCATCATTATCACTTTCGCCGGCAGGACCGTTATTTTCATTGTCTGTATTTCCATTACCGTTACCAGTACCATTTTCATTCGTGTTGCCTTCACTATCGGGTGCTTCTTGATCAGGTTGCTGGTTCTCTTCCTGGCTATTTTCACCCTCACTGCTCTCCGGCTGTGGTACAGTGACTTCTGTACTTCGTGTTTCGCCTCGTACTCCTTCGTTTTCACCTATAGGTGTCACGGCAATGCTGTAAGTTTCTCCAGGTTGAGCCCCACTGATTTCTAGGCCGTTGGAAGATACAGTCTGGGTCTGCCCATTCACATCAACTTCAAAAGAAGCAGGAGGGCCATTATATTGCCAAGAAACGTCAATCAGTTGATTTGTTGCATCATAACTGCCGGCTAGACCGCTGACAGAGCCAAGATTTGCTTGTTCATCTTCTTCCTTATCTTCAGCACCAGACGCATTGACAGTTGTCGATCTTGCTTCACTTCGATTAGAAGAGTCATCAGAATCGACAGCAACTACTTGAATTTTATATTCAGTGCCAGGCTCAACGTCTGATATAGTCAGAGAAGTATCTGCGGTTGAAGATAACACTTGCATCTGCCCGCCATTCTCGCTTGCACTTACTTCAAATTCGACATCTGTGTTTGAAGGATAGGACCAGCTGACATCGATGGAATTACTTTCTTCGTTGTATGTCGCGTTTAGACTGCTGACTGGATCCAATTGATCAAACTTCTGAGATGTATTGGAGGGCTCCGTGCCTCTTATAAATAATTCCGTCACGATTTGCGAAGACGGTGTATAAGGACTTGGAAGTTTTGCTGGATTGGATCCTTTTTCAACAGCTACCTCGACTACCGAATCCGGTTGTTCGAAATCGGGGGTATCGATATCTTTTGACAATTCCTCCATTGTTAGTTTGAACAATTGCCTGGAAAGGGAAGTATCTTCCAGTGCGTTATTATCCGGGTCGCCTGTCCATACCGAAATGGTGTAATTAGTAGTATAACCGGCGAACCATGCATCTGCTGCTTCACCGCCAACAAGGTTGGTGGTACCTGTTTTCCCCGCGATTGGAAGACCAGGTACATTGGCTGATTGCCCCGTACCATCCGCCATGACACTTTTCAGCATATCTGTAATCATATATGCGGTGGAGTCTGCCATAACTGCTTCGGGTTCGGGATTGAATTCAACTGTTTCCCCATCTGGAAATTCCACCTTAGTAACGGCAAATGGTTCATTGTATAATCCTTCATTCCCGAATGCCCGGTAAGCTCCGGCCATTTGCAGGGGGGTGACTTCAGTGGAAGTTCCACCGATTGCTTCTCCAATCTGACGTGTCTTTAGTTCAATACCCAATCTTCCTGCAAATTCAGCTGCATTATCTAAGCCGACTTCTTCGAGCGTTTTGAGGGCAGGTATGTTGTATGAATGAGTCAGAGCTTCTCTTGCGGACACCCATCCATGGTACTGCCGGTCGAAATTATTAAATTCATGGTCTCCTACAGAATACGGCTCATCAAGTATCTGATGATATGTTGACCAGTTATTGAACTCTATTGCGGGCCCATAATCAACAATTGGCTTAATGGAAGAACCAGGCTGGTTTGTAACATTGATGGCATAGTTAAGCCCGCCATTTTCCAAGCCTCCCCGTGCCCCGCCAATTGCTTTAATAGCACCTGTCTTGGTATCAAGCACAGTCATTCCAGCCTGAATGGCCTCGTTTGGATAATCCACCGGGGATTCATCCGAAAGCAAATATTCTACATGGTCCTGCGCGTCCCTATCCAGTGTTGTATGAATCTTAAGCCCATCCGTATAAATATCTGCTCCATCGAGCTTGCCGCTGACTTCATCTCGTACTTGTTGGAGGAAAGCCTCATATTTCACAGGGTCAGGCCTTTTATCAGTTAGGAGAGATGGTATATCTACTTCTCTGGCCTCTTCAGCCTCCTGTTCGGAGATTTTATCATGTCTCACCATCAAGCTGAGAACAGTGTTCATTCTTTCCTTCATCAAATCAGGGTTTTCAAATGGATTGTATGCAGAAGGACGCTGTGGCAATCCGGCTAGGATCGCAGCCTCAGGCAATGTAAGCTCACTTAAATCTGTCTTTCCGAAATACACCTCCGCAGCTTTTCCGACTCCGTAAGCTCCCGCACCATAATAAATCTTGTTAAGGTACATTTCCATGATTTCTTCTTTAGAATATTCCCGTTCCAGCTTAAGTGCCAGCCATTGCTCTTGGACTTTCAGGCTTATTTTTTTATCAGGTGATAAGAAAGACTTTTCTACTACCTGCTGGGTAATTGTGCTTGCCCCTTGGGACCCGAAACCGTTTGTCACATTAGCGATAATGGCTCCGCCTATACGTCTCAAATCGATTCCAGGGTGTTCGAAGTACCTTGCGTCTTCCGTTGCAATAACTGCATCGATTAATATATCCGGAAGCTCTTCATAGGTCACTTTAGACCGCTGCTCTGCCCCGAGGGAAGCAAAGGCCTCTCCATCCTCATCTAACACTTGGGAAGGGAACGGGTCGGTCAGCATAGAGGCATCAAGCTCTGGAGCAGTAGCAATCCAGTAGGTGACCAAGCCGGCTCCGGCTATTCCCACGGTCAATAATACGATGAGTATAGTAAAAAGGACCCTTTTCCATAATGGTTTATTTTTGGATTTCTTTTGTTTTCTTCTTGCTGTTCTAGATTGGCTGTTTTCTGCCATCGTTTTTCTTCCTCCGTTCTAAAAATAAAGCTCGTCTATAATTCGAAGGTAATCGATCCTGGCCTGATACTGAAAGGGGATGAGATAACCTTCCTCATTAATAATTTCGTAAGGGATCGACTTTTTTCCGCCTGTCAATTGGCCATTCCAATATGGAAACAGCTTTTCCGCCGGAAAGAAAAATGTTTCTTCATGAACGGCGAAACGAATGATCAGGAAGCATACTCCCCCGTGTTTTACTACGGCTTCCATATGTCTGACTTGGTGATCATGAATGTTTGCCAACGGAAAAGAGGTTTTGTTCTTTGTTTCCTTTGCTTCAAAATCAACATATTTATTACGGTATAAGCCATTATAGTCTGTAGTGGATGACTGCTTGAAGTAGGCTTCTGTTATGACCGCAGCACTCCTTTTCGGATAATTGACATTTACAATTTGGACAGGTGTGGGCTTTTTATGAATGATTGCCTTGTCTGACTCCAAGTAAAATTGGTTGGTGGAATTTATATCATCCTCCAAGGTCATTCCCCTATTGCTGTATTTGTTAACCAGCTGCTGTCGGCGTGGATTGCTTCCACTTGCTGAAACTCTCCTGCTTCCATTCGGATATTTCACCACATTTCCCTCCTGCATCCCTAAAACATTTCTTCAGTACTTTCATGCATTTTTAGTGAATAAAAATGAAAATACTATATGTAATTATATTATAAAGTGCTCGATTAATATAGGGAAAAGCAAGATTTGCATATATTGTAAACAAGGCTACAGCAGTAAATATGGAGATTTTGTGAAGGAATAGCAACTAAGTGCTAGTACCAATATAGCAATACGCGGAAATAAGGCAGTCAAGTTCATCCTCGAAACTAGAGGATCAGAAGCGGTTGCACTGCTTACGAATAATTAATGCATCTAAAAAGGACCCACTTTGGCAGTGGATCCTCTGGAAGTCTGTTATACGGAGGGTCTGTTGGGACCATCCAATTTTTTATCGCCAGTTTTTAAGGATTGTGCTCGTTTGTTTTCAGGCTTTTTTTCTGGTCTTTTCTTATGGGTCATTTTCTCAACCTCCTTCATTTTTAGTGTGGCTGTTTTCTTTAAAAAAATAACGCAATGTTTTCCTTAAATATAACCTGGCTATGGGCCGTTTAATGCGGGAAAACTTGATTTTCCGGTTGTTTTGTTCATTTACTTCTAGTTTTGTCGAACGAGAAGGAGAGTGTGACAGCATTGGAGAATCCATGTAATAAACTAAAAGCGAGGGTGATAAAGATGGATTTGGCAGTTAACCCGACAGGCGCAGAGAACGAGAAGAAACACTTGAAAAAGTTAGAGGCTTCACTCCAATCCCTTACTGATCAAATCAGGCAGATCGATAAGCAGCTTACACTCCAAGTGGATACAGAAGTATGGATGAACTTCCGAAATCAGATAAATGAACTAACAACCACACAAACCTCGATAAAAGAAGTGTCATTTAACAACAAACATGGTAAAGTAGAAGGAGAGTAGATTAAAAAGAAGGCGACTTTATATGGAACTTGAGACACAGACAAGGCAATTAAAGCAACACCTGGACCGATTAAAAGCCAGGTTTGAAACAGAACAGCCTCCGGATAATAAAAAGGATAAAGATTTCTTCTTTAAGGTAAAGGAAGAGACCACTCCCATCTATAGTATCTTGGAGGAATGGGAAGAGAAGTCCCTTGATCTGGTGAAAAACAGAAAAGCAGATGTACATCCCCATCAGGTTACCTCTACACGGGAGAATATGGAGCTTCTTCTCCTCCATAGTTATTATATTGATGTTAGGCGAAAAAGGTATATGGAATTATATAAGTCCATCCACTATGTGTTTGATCAATTACTAAGAGAATTGGCTGATTAATACAACTAGGTAAAGCGGGGGTAAATAATGGACAGGGAACAATTGATGAAAGAAGCTGTAAATATTCGGGCAAAAGCATATGTGCCTTATTCTGAATTTCCGGTAGGAGCTGCCCTGCTGTCAAGGTCAGGAAAACTCTACACAGGCTGCAACATTGAAAACTCTGCCTATTCGGTAACATGCTGTGCAGAAAGGGTAGCAATATTCAAAGCAATATCCGAAGGGGAAACAGAATTCACAGAGATGGCAGTGGCTGCAGATACTAAGAGGCCGGTACCCCCATGTGGTGCTTGCAGACAGGTAATGAGTGAATTCTTCCCAAAAGATATGAAGATTCATTTGGCCAATATACATGGAGTATCCAGAACATTTGCGATGGAAGAACTGCTGCCATTTTCTTTTCAACCTGATGACCTAAATGATAGCGGAAGCTGAATGTTTTCAGTTTCCTTTTTTATGATATAATGATGAGAAACAACAATTTATACAAATACATGTTCCATTTACCATTTCAGAGGAAATATGAGGTGAATATCCGATGAGTCTAAATCGTGTACAGCTGAACGGAAAAGACATCCTGGAAAAGGAATTCAAAACGGCTATGAGAGGATACAACCAGGAAGAAGTCGATGAATTCTTAGATATGATCATCCAAGATTATGATGCTTTTAAACAGGAGATTGAACGGCTGCAACAAGAGAATGAGCGGCTGAAAAAAAATACCCAGGAGCATACCCGTACGAGATCTTCCCAACCTGCACAGCAGGTGAACTATGACGTACTTAAAAGACTGTCCAATCTTGAGAAGGCAGTCTTTGGCAAGAAATTTGCTGATGCCAACAATGCAAATGAATCAAGTTAGAGGAATGCCAATTTTTTCCGACTATTGTATAATGATGATTGATGTGCTACAATAAGTATCTGTTCAAAGTTAAATACTCAGGTAATCGCTGTATGTCAATACAGAGGAAAGTCCATGCTCACACAGACTGAGATGTCTGTAGTGTTCGTGCTTGACGAAATCATAAGTCAAGGTAACCTTAACAGGTTAACGGCAGGAGGAATTCCTAAGTCCTACTGGATATGGAAGACACTCCTTGAAAGTGCCACAGTGACGGAGCTGAAATGGAAACATTTCAGGTGGAACGAGGTAAACCCCGCGAGTGAGCAACCCAAAATTATGGTAGGGGCATCCTTTAGTAGGGAATTCAACCGAACGAGGGACAAATTATATTTGTAGATAGATGATTACCACCAAGGTACGAGGTTGACCACCGTTTGCAGTACATTGGCACAGAACATGGCTTATCGAGTATTTAACGGTCTCATATTACGGATACAAACCTTTCTTTTGGCTGAATCAGCCGAAAGAAAGGTTTTTTACTTTTTTGGGTTTTCATTTCCCTGCAGGGGTTATGATAAGCTAAAATGGATCTAAATTCAGAATGAAGGGGATTAGGATTATGCGACATGTAAGACTAATAGCAACTGCAGCCATGGGATTGGAGTCGGTTGTTGCCGAGGAAGTTAAACAATTAGGATACGAAGTGGAAGTAGAGAATGGCAGAGTTATCTTTGATGCCCCAGTTTCAGCTATCCCACGGTGTAATTTATGGCTTCGTAGTGCAGATCGGGTTAAGCTGCTTGTAGGGAGATTTACGGCAGAAACATTTGATGAGTTGTTTGAGTCAACAAAGGCTTTGCCATGGGAAGAGTATATTACGGAGGAAGGGCAGTTCCCTGTTAGTGGCAAATCCGTAAAGTCTAAATTATATAGTGTGCCTGATTGCCAATCAATCGTTAAAAAGGCTATTGCTGAACGCCTCAAGCTTAAATACGGGATGGCAACCAAGATGCCAGAGACAGGTGAGTTGTATAAAGTCGAAGTGGCTCTTCATAAAGATACTGCTTTACTCACACTGGATACTTCAGGTGCTGGTCTGCATAAAAGAGGCTATCGTGTAGGGCAGGGAGAAGCTCCATTAAAAGAGACCCTGGCTGCAGCCTTAGTTATGCTGACAAATTGGAGACCTGACTATCCGCTCATTGACCCGTTTTGCGGATCGGGCACTATTGCCATTGAAGCGGCACTTATCGGACAGAATATTGCCCCAGGATTCAACAGGGAGTTTGACTCAGAACAATGGAACTTTATCCGGCAAAAACATTGGGAAGATGCTTTTGAAGAAGTAGAGGATAAAGCTGATTATGATCAAAAACTCGATATTACCGGGTCGGATATAGATCATAGCATGATAAAAATTGCTAACGATAACGCAGTCGAGGCCGGTTTGGCGGATTTAATCACATGGAAACAAATGCAAGTGAGTGATCTGTTTATCCGAAGAGAAAATGGGTACATAATAGGTAACCCTCCATATGGGCAGAGGCTCGGTGATCAAGAGGAAGCAGCCACTCTGTATCAGCAGCTCGGTAATATTATGAAAGACCACCCAAGCTGGAGTGTCTATATCATGACAGCTCATGAACAATTTGAAAAGCACTATGGACAGAAAGCAACCAAGAAAAGGAAGTTGTTCAATGGGTTTATCAAAACAGATTATTATCAGTATTTTGGCAGAAAAGTTCATGTAGAATGAGTTTCTTTAGCTATTTTGCTGGAGGACCACACTTCCTACACTATAGGGAAATAGCAACTTGATGCCATGGAATAAGCTTTTATTTTTTGCGCAGGAAATCGGGGTATTTTATTACTGTTTTGAAAGATAATATTAATGGAGGAATGTTCCAAAAAGAAACATCTGGTCGGAAAGGCTTTTAGAAAAAGATTTAATAATGCCTGTCAATCTCAGTTTGTTTTGACATACCGTTTTACGGGAGAGTAGTACTGTCGCATAATATAAGGACATAGGACGTAATCATTTGGATGCTCTCCTACATAAATCTAATCAATTCTTAAAAATGGAAGATATATGTTAAGCGCTAATCCAGCCCGGTTTACCCGCTTAAAGAAGAATATAACCCCAAAACACACAGCAAAGGATGTCACTATGGCCTATCTCAGCTCCGTTGGTATAAGTGTTCCAGAACATAATCTCAGTCAGGAAGAGGTTAAAGAACTGGTAACTGACATTTTCTCAATTTCGGAAAGAAAGGTAAGAAGACTGTTGTCTGTATTCGACAATGCTTTGATTGAAAACCGCCAGTTTGTCAATAATCCAGATTGGTTCAGACAACACCATTCATTTAAAGACAGAAACGACCTCTACCAGCGATTGGCAATAAAACATATGGGAGATGCGGTGAGAGATTGTCTTTCGAATGAGAATTATCTGTTAGAGGATGTCCTACCTTCTGAAGTGGATATGATAATTTTTGTATCAAGTACAGGCATAGCCACCCCTTCTTTGGAGATTGAACTGTTCAATGAATTACCATTTCGAGAAGACATCAGCAGAATGCCATTATGGGGCCTCGGATGCGCAGGAGGAGCTACCGGTTTAGCCAGGGCCTTTGACTGGCTCCGTGCACACCCTGAGAAGAGTGCTCTAGTCGTTTGTCTGGAGTTATGCAGCCTCACCTTCCAAAAGCACGACCTTAAGAAGAGTAATATTGTGGGGACAGCACTGTTCGGTGATGGGATAGCTTCTGTACTGGCCATAGGAGAAAAATCACCTTTGCTTAAAAAGGTAAAAGGCAATGCACCAAGGATAATAAAAACTGATTCTAGAACAAAGAAGAATAGTCAGGGTGTAATGGGATGGGAGGTTACTAATACAGGGCTTGAGGTCATATTTGCTAAAAGTATTCCTTCATTGGTCCATTCTTTTTGGAAAGAACACGTGGATACCTTCCTTGAGACAACAGAGTTATCGGAAGAAAAGATCCATTCCTTCATAGCCCACCCTGGTGGAAAAAAGGTGCTTAAGGCAATGGAAGAGGTGCTGGGAACCCAGCACAGTAAACTCTCATCTTCTTATGAGATTTTACGTAAACATGGAAATATGTCCTCTGCCACAGTACTGTATGTATTGGGGGATATGCTGAAAAAGAAGGCAGAATCCGGCGAGAAAAGTATTTTATCTGCTTTAGGTCCAGGCTTTAGTTCTGAACTTTTATTATTGGAGTGGGGATAGCATGCCAATATACATGTGGTTGTTACTAATTTTTTTGGTTTTCCAGAGACTTGCCGAATTAGTAGTTGCCAGAAGAAATGAGAATTGGATGAAAAGCAGAGGGGGCAAAGAACGGGGGGCAGAGCACTATAAGTTATTTGTGATTGTCCATGCCATGTTTTTCGTGTCCATTCTAGTTGAGGTCATCGTGCGAGATGTATCCAATCTTGAATTGAGTTATACACTGTTTTTCTTTTTTTTGGTGACTCAAATACTTAGGATCTGGTGTATCCAGTCACTTGGGAGATTTTGGAATACGAAAATTATCGTTTCCCCGCGATTCACCCCCGTAACAAAAGGTATATATAAATATATCCAACACCCTAATTATGTGGTAGTAGGTATAGAATTATTTGTAATCCCTTTATTATTTGGAGCAATTTTTACAGCTATTTTGTTTCCCATACTGCATATCTTGTTATTGACCATACGAATTCCTGCCGAAGAAAAAGCTTTGAATGAGATGAACCCAGAGTAAAGGGCATGTTCTACCGGTCAAGGAAACAAAGTTATTTAGCGCAAGGGATGGTTAGCAACGTCTGTATGAATATTATTTTTGATAGGCCGGCTGCCGCTACTACAGAGCGTGCGGGTGAAGTTTTTTTCTTTTTAAAAAAGAGAGCGGCAATCCCTTGGGATTACCGCTTTGTTTTTTTGTTCATTTATTTTTTAGTTACATTTGCTGCTTGAGGACCACGTTCACCTTCAACGATTTCAAAAGAAACTTCTTGACCTTCTTCTAATGTTTTAAAACCTTCTTCCTGGATGGCAGAATAATGCACGAATACATCATTTCCTTCTTCCAGTTGAATGAATCCGTAGCCTTTCTCTGCATTGAACCATTTTACTACTCCATTTTCCATTTAAATAATCCTCCTAGAAACTTTCACGTAAAACGTGGTAATACAAAGCAGATTAACGGTACACCAAAAAACAGGCAGCTCTATAGAAATGCAGGACCATAATACACCTACTTCTATAGAAGCTGCCTGTTATTAATGAATCCGCACATCTTCTTTGCTTGCCACTAATATAGCTTATTTAATAAATGGAGTCAAGAAATAACACCTGTTTTTTATAATTTAAAAGTAAATATTCATACAAATCAGTAAAGGCCATTTCTTCATCCAGAGGATCCCAATATTGTATAATAAATACATATCAAAGTTAAAGAGGGATTAATATGGATGAGACTAAGATTCTTAAGGAATTAAGCAATTACATATTTCATTTATTTAGGGATGATCCAACAGGCCACGATTTTTTCCACATGAAGCGGGTAGCTGCCACTGCAAGAAAGATTGCCGAACATGAGGGGGCAGATCCTTTTATTGCAGAGGCGGCTGGCTGGATACATGATGCAGGAGACGATAAATTGTTCAAGGACCCTCAACAGGCATCAGAAAAAGCTTTTATTTTCCTTCATTCACTGGGTATCCCTAGTAAAACAATAGAGGACATTGAGAAGGCTTATAAGGACACCTCATATCGGAAAGGATTAATTCCTTCTTCACTAGAAGGAAAAATTGTTCAAGACGCGGATCGGATCGACGCAATTGGGGCAGTCGGCATTGCCAGAACATTTGCCTATGGCGGTGCCAATGGACAACTTATATACCATGAAGGAGAGAAGGCTAACTCCGTCCAGCATTTTTATGATAAACTGCTTCATTTGAAAGATACGCTCCATACAGAAACTGCCAAAAAAATTGCCTTTGAGAGGCATGAATTTTTGGAGAAGTTTTTGGAACAATTCCACTTGGAATGGCAGGGGGGAGAGTGACTCTTAATTATGCTATAATAATGAATGCACAAACATGGACAGTGGAGGAATAAATGATGAAATCAAGTGAACAGGCATATTTGGAATTATGCACCAAAATTTTGGAGACTGGCACAAAAAAAGAAGACCGGACAGGAACTGGCACTTATTCCATTTTCGGTCACCAAATGCGCTTTAATCTTCAGGAAGGATTCCCCCTTCTAACTACAAAGAAGGTGCCTTTCCGTCTAGTAGCTAGTGAACTCCTTTGGTTTATCAAAGGGGATACAAATATCCGATACCTGCTGGAAAACAATAATAATATTTGGAATGAGTGGGCGTTTGAAAAGTGGGTGGTGAGCGAAGATTACACGGGACCGGACATGACAAACTTCGGGCTTCGGAGTCAGCAGGATGCTGGGTTTAATCAACAGTATCAGGAACAAATGGAAATTTTCAAAGAAAAGATTCTTAACGATGATGAATTTGCAACTAAATACGGAGACCTAGGAGCAGTTTATGGCAAGCAGTGGAGGGACTGGAAAACTTCTTCCGGGCAGTCCATTGACCAGTTGAAACAAGTCATCGAAGCTATCCAAAAGAATCCTGATTCGCGTAGACATATTGTTTCCGCCTGGAATCCTGAAGACGTACCAAATATGGCGCTGCCACCATGCCATACACTTTTTCAATTTTATGTAGAAGAAGGCAGATTATCCTGCCAATTGTATCAGCGTAGCGGCGATGTTTTTTTGGGTGTCCCGTTTAATATTGCAAGTTATGCATTGCTGACTTCATTGATCGCACACGAATGCGGCCTGGAACCAGGGGAATTCATTCTTACTTTAGGAGATGCCCATATATATACCAATCATGTGGAACAGGTAAAGAAACAACTGGCAAGAAAGTTGCGTCCACTTCCCCAGCTATCCATTAATAAAAATAAAAAATCGATTTTTGATTTTGAGTTAATGGATTTTGACTTACAGGGGTATGATCCACACCCTTCCATTAAAGCACCGATTGCCGTATAAAACGTTTACGTTTTGGTTTTAAATAATGATATGAAAAGGGGGAAAAGAAAATGAAATCACTGCTCGTGGCTATGGACCGTAACCATGTAATTGGATTAAATGATGATTTGCCATGGTATTTGCCGAAAGATCTGCGCTTCTTTAAAGAAAAGACAACCGGACAAACAATCATTATGGGAAGGAAAACCTTTGAATCGATAGGGAAAGCCCTGCCCAATCGCCGAAATGTGGTGGTAAGCAGGAAGGCAGGAGATTTTCCCGATGGTGTAGAAATTATCAACGACTTGTCGGTAGTAAATGATTGGAACCGCCAATGGCCTAATAAGGAATACATTATCATCGGGGGCGGACACATTTTTGAGCAGGCCATCAAATTTGCCGATCGGATGTATATTACATGGATTGACGAAGAATTCGAGGGAGATACCTTTTTCCCTGAGTTTAATGAGAAGGAATGGCATCTTACCTCCAAGGTTAAAGGGGAGAAAAATGAGAAAAACCCCTATGATTATTATTTTATTCAGTATGATCGGCAATAATAGGAAGGACAGGGTTAGTTCTTGTTTATTCTTGGATAAACATGTTAAACTTTATCTGTAATAATACATTTTGTCAGGTTTACTGTAACTACTATATGTTCTATAATCCGATAAAGAAGGTGAACGTATGTTATCAAGTATTGGCATCCCGGGTCTTATTCTGATTTTAACCATAGCACTGGTTATTTTTGGTCCGAAAAAATTGCCGGAAATCGGCAAAGCGGCTGGTCAGACACTAAAGGAATTCAAGAATTCCACAAAGGATTTGACTAGCGATGTTACGGACGAATTTAACGAGACCAAAGAAATTATTCATGGGAAAGAGACTAAATAGAATTCTTGGAGAGTGAAGGATATGTTGAGCAGCATTGGTGTCCCTGGATTAATTCTGATTCTTATCGTGGCTTTAGTAATTTTTGGACCTTCCAAGTTGCCCGAGATCGGTAAAGCTTTTGGAGCATCATTAAAAGAATTTAAAAATGCAACGAAGGATATTGTATCTGACGACGACACAACGACGAAGAAGCAATAATCCTTTAAATAGATGGAAATTTTGGAGGTGTAAGGAAGAAACCTTGCATCTTCTTTTGTGTCCAAAGTTGGGAGTGTGATTAAATGGCAGAGGAGAAATTAGAAGCAAGTGAAAAGGAAATGAATTTTACGGGGCACTTGTCTGAGCTCCGAAATCGGCTGATCGTCACAGCTATCTTCTTTATCGCATTTTTTATTGCCGGATTTATTTATTCTAGAGATATTTATTGGTTTTTTGTCAGCGGGCTTGATTTTCAGCTTCATGTAATATCTCCAGGGGAAATCATATGGATATACTTTACAATGGCAGGACTGATTGCAGTCATTGCTACAGTCCCGCTTTTAGCCTATCAAATTTGGGCTTTTGTAAAACCAGGGCTTACACAGACGGAAAGACGCGCTTCCTTGGCATATATCCCGGCGCTTTTCCTGCTGTTCATTGGTGGTTTGGCCTTTGGCTATTTTATGTTTATCGAGATGATCCTGCCTTTCCTCTTGTCTTTAAATGAGGGAATGTTTAATGAAATGTTTACAGTGGACAGGTATTTTAAATTCCTGCTCCGAGTGACACTTCCTTTTGCTGTTTTGTTTGAAATTCCGCTAATTGCCATGTTTTTGACTTCTATTGGTATTCTTACGCCTGACTTTATGGCTAAGTCCCGAAAATATGGTTATTTCATATTAATAATTATTGGTACAATTGTGACACCTCCTGATTTCGTTTTACAATTAGTAGTTGCCGTGCCCCTGATTCTCTTATATGAAATCAGCATACATCTATCAAAGCTGGTTTACCGAAAGAAGCAGCGAAAGCATGATGAATTTATGGCAAACGATCATATTGATTAACAGGGAGGGGACACTATGCGATCGTTTTACCATTTTCTCCTGACTTACAGAGGGAAGAGAAGACCGGATGATTATAGCAGACTTGCTGATTGGGCATTTCAGGATCATACTTTTCCAAAATACACCAAGGATTATAATGAAATCAGTAATTATCTCGAATGGAACAGTCCATTTCCCGATGCTATAAGGGTATTTGATGAGCTGTGGGATGAATATATAAATAGATAAAGTGCGATGAACCCTGGGATAAGTCCTGGGGTTCATTTTAAATGGGATGAGAGAAAAGTTAAACAAACGTTTGATCAATAAACTGAATGATCTGTTAATTTAACCCTTGCTGGTGACTGAATTATTAGTAGACAATTTTTTCTGTTTTTCATCTATATAATGGGGGAGAATCGCTATGAAAGAAAGGATATTGTTGGTTTTTGCGGTTGCCCGGGAAATATCAAGGTGGAATACCGCCCCTTACTAAACGAATCTGCCTATACGCATTCATCCTTTAAGCATACAATAACGTAGTAATCGGAATTTTTCAGAAGGAGGGGAATGGTATGTTCTTTCCACCACCGCAACAGAAAAGTCATCCCGGCAGACATTATCCACCAAACGACTTTATGTTCCCGGGGCGACCCCCAGCAAGGGCTCATTCCAGAGCATTTCCTCGGAGTCAATTCCCTGCTGATAGAATTAATAAAGGGGTTGAAGGGCTTTCAAGAACGCTTGGTAATGTAGAACAGGTACTGAAGGTTGTTCAATCTGCAGCGCCTATTGTGCAAGAATATGGTCCTATGGTGAAAAACCTTCCAGCTATGTATAGGATGATGAAAGCCTTTAAGGAAGTAGAAGAGACCCCTGAAAAGCCAGCAGAGGATTCTACGAAGCCATTGAACCAGCATACTGAAGCTAAGGATTTTTCTTCAAAAGGAGATGATATCACGAAAACACCAGAGAAAAGGAAGAGGGGAGACTCCACCCCGAGACTATTTATATGAGCATGAGCCGCCGCACTTGATTTTTTAGTCCAGAAACGAAAGAATAGTAGTAAGTATGAAGTACTGGAGGTTATAAAATGTCAGCCAAAGAAGAGATTGCAACGTTTGCAGGCGGCTGTTTCTGGTGTATGGTCGAACCGTTTGATCAACGTCCTGGAATTATTCAAGTGGTATCAGGCTATACGGGAGGTACTGTTGAGAATCCGACATATGAACAGGTTTGTTCCAATACGACTGGTCATGTGGAAGCTGTACAAATTATGTTTGATCCTGATATCTTTCCTTATGAGAAGCTTGTCTCCACATTCTGGCAGCAGATCGATCCAACTGATCCTGGAGGTCAGTTCAATGACAGAGGGGAGTCCTATCAGACAGCAATTTTCTATCATAGTGAAGAGCAGAGAAAGATTGCTGAAGCTTCGAAACAGAAATTGGAGGAGAGCGGCAAGTTTTCCAAGCCAATCGTAACAGAAATCCTCCCGGCTCAGAATTTCTATCCGGCAGAAGAGGAACATCAAGATTACTATAAGAAGAATTCTTTTCATTATCGCTTATATAAAAAAGGATCGGGCAGAGAGGATTTCATTAAAGATACTTGGCAGCCAAAGGTAGATAAAGAAGAATTGAAGAAGAAACTGACTCCAGAGCAATATCATGTAACACAGGAAAACGGTACGGAAATGCCTTTCAGGAATGAGTACTGGAATACATTTGAGGACGGCATTTATGTGGACATCGTTTCCGGCCAAGTCTTGTTTTCCTCCAAAGACAAGTTTGATGCTTCTTGTGGCTGGCCAAGCTTCACCAAACCCGTAGACAATTATGAAATAAATGAAAATATGGACAGATCCCACGGGATGATACGAACAGAGATAAGAAGCAAATCTTCAGATTCTCATCTCGGCCATGTATTCGAAGATGGGCCAAAAGAAACTGGAGGACTCCGCTATTGTATGAATTCTGCAGCTATGCGCTTTATACCGAAGGAGAAAATGGCCGAAGAAGGCTATGAGGACTATCTATATTTGTTCAATGAATAGAGATTACCATAATAATATTATGTAAACTAAACGGTGAGAAAGAGGGAAAATAGTGATTCATTTAAACTGGGAAAATGCAGATACCATAAAAAAAATCGAATGCGTCCATGCCGATGCCAAAAAGTTTGTCGTGGATGACAAATTGACTCCAGGTAAGGTATACGATGTTAAAAATGAGACCGAGGAGTTCTATTTTATTATAGATAACAGTAACAGAATCGGAGGATTCCTGAAGGATTATTTCAGGGAAATAAAATAACAGGGTTAAAACCCTGTTATTTTACAGGCTGTCGAGAAAGTTCTCGACAGCCTTATTTTTTGTCCATTTTTCTAAAATTCATTTTCTTTACATGTTATTCTTAAGATAGAATTTCCAAAGGCGGTGATGAACTTGTTTCAATCCATGAAAG